>JBLHHI010000107.1:0-11178 GCA_047614125.1 Bacteroidia bacterium
TTGACATGCGCCTTTTTAGGCGTTGCGCGAAATCAAATCGTGCGCAATTAAAGCTGAACCACAGCTTATTATTCATTTTAGAATGACATTGTATGTCATGCTCAATAAAATAATACGTTACTTTCTTGAAAATAAGCTAGTTACATTTCTAGTCTTGTTGCTCTTTGTTGGATGGGGCTTAGTAACGGCACCCTTCGGTTGGAATACGGGCTTTCTTCCATCCAACCCAGTAGCCGTAGATGCCATACCCGACATAGGCGAAAATCAACAAATTGTTTTTACCCAGTGGCCGGGGCGATCTCCTCAAGATATTGAAGATCAAATAACCTATCCATTAACCACGTCCATTCTGGGCATTCCTGGAGTTAAATCCATCCGAAGTTCGTCCATCTTTGGCTTCAGCAGCATCTATGTAATCTTTAATGAAGATGCGGAGTTTTATTGGTCGAGAAGTCGTATTCTAGAGAAACTAAACTCCCTGCCTTCGAGCCTTCTCCCTGACGGAGTTCAACCTTCGCTAGGGCCGGATGCCACGGCCTTAGGCCAAGTTTTTTGGTACACCTTAGAGGGCCGCGATAAAGATGGAAACCCAACCGGTGGCTGGGACTTACACGAGATTAGAACCGTTCAAGATTTTTACGTAAAGTATGGCTTAAATGGCGTGGACGGCGTTTCGGAAGTAGCATCTATTGGCGGTTATGTTCAAGAATATCAAATCGACGTAAACCCTGATGCACTGCGGGTGTACGACATCCCATTGCAGAAGGTAATGTTGGCCGTAAAGCAGTCGAATGTAGACGTAGGTGCCAAAACCATTGAAATAAACAAGGCCGAATATTTAGTGCGTGGACTGGGCTATGTTAAGTCCATTGAAGATTTGGAACTGGCCGTAGTAGCTGTAAATGATAATGTTCCCATTCGGATCAAAGACATTGCCGTTGTTTCTTTAGGGCCAGCCACACGCAGAGGCTTGCTCGATAAAGATGGGGCGGAGGTAGTTGGAGGGGTAGTGGTAGCACGTTACGGATCAAATCCGTTGGCGGTAATCAACAACGTAAAAGATAAAATTGCAGACATCAGTTCTGGATTGCCAACGAAAACCTTAGACAACGGAGTGGAGAGTCAATTAACAATCGTACCCTTTTACGATCGTACAAAACTCATTAATGAAACGCTTGGAACCTTAGAGGAAGCGCTTTCGTTGGAACTCCTCATTACCATCTTGGTGGTGATCATAATGTTGTTAAATCTCCGTGCTTCATTGCTAATATCCAGCCTGTTACCAATATCTGTGCTCATGGTCTTTATTGCCATGAAGTTGTTTGGCATCGACGCCAACATCGTGGCTTTATCGGGTATTGCCATTGCCATTGGCACCATGGTTGATTTGGGCATCGTGCTCTCCGAAAACGTGTTGAAACACATCGATGAGGCCTCGCCTGGGCAAAAACTCGTCGACACCATTTACAATGCTGCATCCGAAGTAAGTTCAGCCATTGTAGCTGCTGTTGCTACCACCATTGTTAGCTTTATTCCTGTCTTTACAATGGAGGCTGCAGAAGGGAAATTATTCCGCCCCTTAGCCTTTACCAAGAGCTTTGCACTATTGGCCGCACTCATTGTTGCACTCATTATTTTGCCCACGTTGGCGCATTGGTTTTTTGGCATTAAAGTAAATAAGAATTCGAGAGGAAAGCTCATTCATTCCGTGCTCATTCTGTTTGGATTGGCCACCGCCATCTGGATTAGTCTCTGGGGTGGGTTAACCCTCATGGCCTTTGGCTCGGCTTGGTTCGTCACTGAATACAGTCCAAAGAAAAACATTGTTACCAAAAACCTTACTTTAATTATCACCTTGCTTTCCGTACTCTGGTTGTTGGCCAAAAATTGGATGCCGCTGGGTGCGGGAAAATCCTTGTTCCTCAACTTTGCCTTTGTGGCACTGGTTGTAGCCATCATCTTATTTGCCTTTTATCTGCTCGAAAAGAATTACAAACGCATTTTGAATTGGTGCCTCACCAATAAAAAGAAATTTCTATTGGTTCCAAGCCTTGTGATCCTTTGGGCTATTATAATCTGGCTTGGGTTTGGGAATGTATTTGGATTTATAGCCAGCGGTTTTGATAAGCTGAACATCAACATTCGCACAACTTCGGCTTGGTCGGCCATCAATCATCGTTTCCCAGGTATTGGAAAGGAGTTCATGCCTTCGTTGGATGAAGGAAGCTTTTTACTCATGCCAACCTCTATGCCACATGCCGGCATGGAACAAAACAAAAGAGTAGTACAGCAATTGGATATGTTGCTGGCCAACATTCCTGAAGTTGATCTGGCTGTTGGCAAAATGGGCAGAGCGGAGACTGCCCTCGACCCAGCACCCATTTCGATGTATGAAAACATCATCAATTACAAACCGGAGTATGCGGTGAATGAGAAGGGACATCGCACTCGGTTTAAAACGGATCGGAACAATCGCTTTTTTACCGCTTCGGGAGATACCCTTTTAAATGAAGATGCACTCGCTCGGGGGATTACTTCCAATGATTTAATCTCGGATGATAATGGCAACTTCTTTCGCAATTGGCGGCCTCATATTCACACCGCAGATGATGTCTGGAATGAAATAGTAGCGGTGACCAAGATCCCTGGGGTTACTTCAGCACCAAAGCTTCAACCCATCGAAACGCGCCTGATAATGCTTCAAACCGGCATGCGAGCACCGATGGGCATAAAGGTGTATGGCCCTGATTTAAAGACCATTGAAGACTTTGGGATGCAGCTAGAAAACATTCTTAAAGAAGTTCCATCCGTTAAATCAGAAGCGGTTTTTGCCGATCGAATTGTTGGCAAACCCTATCTCCATTTAAACATAGATAGACAAGCCATTGCACGGTATGGATTGAGCGTTGAGAACGTTCAACAAACCATCGAAACCGCCATTGGAGGAATGAAGATTACCACTACCGTAGAGGGCCGAGAACGGTTTCCGGTGCGTGTTCGATACCCTCGTGAGCTTCGGGGCAATCCCGACGATCTAGGAAATATATTGGTGGCAACTCCAATGGGGATACAAGTTCCTATGTCGGAACTGGTTGACATTGAATACACCCGCGGCCCCCAAATGATTAAAAGTGAAAACACTTTTTTGGTGGGTTATGTGCTGCTCGATAAAAAAGAAGGCTTCGCGGAAGTAGATGTAGTGGAAGAAGCACAACGCTTTATTCAATCGAAGATAGATGCGGGAGAATTAGTCGTTCCAGCAGGTATAAACTACAAATTTTCAGGGAGTTACGAAAATCAAATCCGAGCTGAAAAGCGCCTGGCCATAATTGTTCCCTTAGTGCTCATCATCATTTTTTTGATACTTTTCTTTCAATTCAGATCGGCAACCACTTCGCTTATGGTGTTTTGCGGAATTGCCATGGCCTTTAGCGGTGCTTTTTTAATGCTGTGGTTTTACGGACAAGGTTGGTTCCTAAACTTTTCCTTTTTCGGCTCGAACATGCGTGATTTATTTCAAATGCACACCATTAATTTAAGTGTGGCCGTTTGGGTAGGATTTATTGCACTCTTTGGAATTGCCACGGATGATGGTGTTTTAATTGGCACCTACCTCGACCAAAGTTTTAAACGAAACCACACGACGTCCATTCCAGAAATCCGAGCTGCGGTTGTTGAAGCTGGACAAAGAAGAATAAAGCCAGCCATCATGACCTCGGCAACCACCATCATTGCCTTGTTGCCGGTGTTAACATCAACCGGCCGCGGAGCTGATATTATGATCCCGATGGCCATCCCAGCCTTTGGAGGAATGATTGTGGCATCCATTACCTATTTCATCGTTCCCGTGCTCTACAGCATGCGCGAAGAACGCAAACTCTTAAAGCAATCGTCATGAGAAAACGCATCACCTTGTACGCAACAATTTTCATCGCAGGAGCGCTTCAAAGCTTTGGGCAAACCTTGGATGAATCGATCAAAATAGCCGCAGAGAACAACCCGGGCTTAAAAGCCAGCTACACACAATTTGAGGCAGCCATGCAGCGTGTGGCTCAAGTATACTCTTTGCCTAATCCAACCATCAGTCTTGGTGCTTTTATTAGCCCAATAGAAACACGAGTAGGCCCTCAACAAGCCAAACTGGGTCTGGCTCAAATGTTTCCTTGGTTTGGCACCTTACAAGCAAAAGAAAACATGGCAACCGCACAAGCCGAGGCGCAATATCAACGCTTTATCAATGCTCAAAATGAATTGACCTTTAAGGTAAAAGAAGCCTGGTATCCGCTCTATGAGTTGCATCAAGCCGTTGTACTGCAAAAACAAAATTTGGAAATTCTTGCCTCCTTTAAGCAGCTGTCTTTATCGAGTTTTAAGAATGGGAAAGGTTCTATGTCGGATGTTATTCGCGTTGACCTGATGATGGAAGCCGCAGAAACAGATCTTAAAATATTATCCAACAAAGAACTGCCCCTTCTTTCTCAATTAAACGCCTTGCTAAACCGTCCAGAATCAAGTTTCATCGCCCTCCCAGATTTCATTCAAATCGTTGCTGTGGATGACTTGTATCGCAGAGATAGCTTGGTCAATAATCATCCAATGATTAAAATGTATGGACTTCAAATTAAATCTGCGCAAGCACAAGAAGAGCTGGCGTTTAAGATGGGGCAACCCAATGTTGGTGTGGGCATCGACTACATAATGGTGGGCAAAAGAACGGATGTAAACATGCCTAAAAATGGCAAAGATGCGCTGATGCCTATGGTTACGGTGAGCGTACCCATTTACCGGAAAAGGTATGCAGCAGCCGTTCAAGAAGCGCAGCTCAATCAGGCGGCCATCGCTTTTCAACAACAAGATTTTGAGAACACCCTTCAAGCCTCATACAGCATGACATGGTTTCAATTATCAAAGGCCAGTGAATTGAGTCAACTATATGCAAATCAAGTGGTTAAAACCAAGCAGGTAATCACCTTACTGCTTTCTTCTTACAGCAATTCGGGCGCCGACTTTAAAGAAATATTGCGCATGCAACAACAGCTTCTAAAATATCAATTGGCCGAAGCTGTAGCCGTAAAAGAGTATTACACCGCCTTGGCTCGATTGGATTACATCACCGCTAAATCAGAATAAAATGAAGAATCTAGATAAGAAAACAATTGGAATAGCCGCTGCCACCTTGATAGTTGGTATACTCTTGGGCTGGATGTTTTTTGGAACGTCTTCCTCAAAATCTGGCTCAAAAAATGAAAGTGAGCAGGTCAAAAATCAAATTTGGACGTGCTCTATGCATCCGCATGTAAAGCAACCTGAGCCGGGTCAATGTCCCATTTGTGGGATGGATCTCATACCGTTGAACCAGGATGATAGTGATGAAAATTCGATGGAAATCCGAATGTCGCCAACCGCAATGCAATTGGCCAATGTGCAAACATCCATAGTAAAAATGACCAAGCCTGTCAAGGAAATTCGAATCAATGGAAAGGTAAAAGCCGACGAGCGACGTGTTTATTCTCAATCATCCCATATTCCAGGTCGAATTGAGCGTTTGTTGGTGAACGCAACTGGCGAATATGTGAGCAAGGGACAAGTACTTGCTTACATCTATTCTCCCGAACTTGTGCTGGCGCAAGATGAATTATTCGAAGCCTTTAAGATAAAAGAAAGTCAACCGCTGTTATTTCAAGCGGCCAAAGGCAAATTGATGAATTGGAAGCTGTCTGAAAAACAAATTGAAAACATGCTGAAAGCAGGCAAATCTCAAGAACTCTTTGCGGTACATGCCGATGTTTCTGGCGTAGTTTTAACCAAACGAATTAATCTCGGAGATTACATTAAAACTGGGGAATCACTGTTTGAAGTCGCCGACCTATCCAGCATTTGGGTGCTCTTTGATGTGTATGAAAACGATCTTCAATGGATTAAAAAAGGCGATGAGGTAACCTTTACGGTTAATTCGCTTCCTGGTACAAAATTCAAGAGTAGAATTACCTTCATCGATCCGGTAATTAATCCCAAAACTCGTGTGGCTTCGGCCCGCGTAGAAATGGTGAATAAAGCTCAGCAACTCAAGCCCAACATGTTTGTGGTTGGCGAAATAGAGAGTCCATTGCATAACCAAAAAGAAGCCATCATTGTACCGAGATCGTCGGTAATGTGGACCGGTGAGCGATCGGTGATTTACATCAAACACGTTTCCGAATCGGGCATTGGCTTTATGATGCGGGAAGTTTTGTTAGGCGCGTCGTTGGGCCATTCATACATCATTGAAGAAGGGTTGGAAGTGGGTGAAGAAATTGCAACAAACGGAACCTTTAGCATCGATGCAGCGGCTCAATTGGCGGGTAAGCCAAGTATGATGAACCCCAACGGTGGGCCCGCTAATATGGGTCATAACCACGGCGGAGGTACGAGTGCAAAATCATCCGCATCGCAAGCTAATATGGCCGAGGTGGATGCGATTGTTAAAGAAAGTTTAGCCCCTTTATTTGAGGGTTATTTAATCATCAAAGAGGCCTTGGTGGCCGATAATTTGGCGGAAGCTAAACGGCAAACCGTCCTCTTACTTAAAGAAATGAACACGGTAAAAATGAGTCTGTTTAAGGGGGATGCACACAAGCTTTGGATGGAAAACAGCGAACGCTCTAAAACGGCCCTTAATACCATCATTAAATCCGAAAATATTGGATTGGCCAGGCAGGGTTTTAAAACGTTATCCGACCAATTTGTGCATCTTGCCGAGACCTTTGGCCCTTTCCAAAAAACCCTATATGTTCAGCACTGCCCAATGGCCAACAGCAATCTTGGAGCTGACTGGCTGAGCAGTGATCAAAAAATAACCAATCCGTATTTTGGCAAAGGAATGTTAACCTGTGGAGAGGTTACCCAAACGATTGAATGATGGATTGTGATGTTCGTAGCATCATGTTTACCCAGTACGGAAGTGCTTGGCTACGGAAACTTGAAATTTTGATTCCCATCTACCCCGCTCTAAAGAGACGGGGTGCAAATTTCGCTCATCTTCACCCTCAATCATTAACCTCCACTAAACCTTCCCTTGCTAAAAATCCGAACCCCAGTGTCTTTGCCTCGGCGCAATTCTTTTTGTTCTTCTTCGGGCAACGCGGCAATGGCAGCACATTCTTCCGAACAACATCCAGCATATTTTTCAGCACATTTCATACATTGAATAAAAAGTAGGTTGCACGCCTTATTCTTGCAATTCACATGTTCATCGAAGGTCTCGCCACATTGGTGGCATGATGCTATTACATCATCCGTTATTCGCTCGTGCAAGCGCTCGTCGAACACAAAGTTTTTACCAATGAACTTGTTTTGCACCCCTTGTTCTTTGGCATCCCGACTGTATTTAATGATTCCACCTTCGAGATGATACACGTCTTTAAAGCCGTGGTGTTTAAGGTAAGCGCTGGCTTTTTCGCAACGAATCCCACCCGTGCAATACATGATTACAGGTTTGTCTTTTTTGTCTTTCAATTCGTTGGCAACAAAGGGAAGTTGATCTCGAAAGGTATCGACATCCGGGCACCACGCATTTTTAAAATGGCCCACTTCGGTTTCATAGTGGTTTCGCATGTCCACAATAACCGTTTCGGGGTCTTCCGTGAGTTTGTTAAACTTCTTAACATCCACATAATCTGCGGGTTGCATAATGTCGAAGATATCTTCCTCCAAACCATCTGCAACAATTTTGGATCGTACTTTAATGCCGAGTTTAAAAAATGATTTTCCGTCATCATCAACGGCATAATTTAGTCGCACGTTTTCTAAAAATGTGATATCAGAAAGTTCTTTTTTAAAGGCATTTAAATTGGAAGTAGGAACACTTAATTGAGCATTAATGCCTTCGGTAGCCACGTAAATTCTTCCCAATACTCCCACTTCATTCCAATGCAGATAAATGTGATCTCGAAATAATTGTGGGTTGCCAATCTTAGCATACTTATAAAACGAAAGGGTAGTTCGGGGCTCCGAACTGTTTCGTATCTGCTCTTTTAATTGCTCCCCATTAACAGCATTATGCAATTTCATGTTACAAACGATTTTAACGGTGGGTGCAAAATTAACGTTACGGTAACTGTGGAGCGCCGTTGAGTCTACGATTTTTAACATTATTTACCAAAACCAGCGTAATTTGCAAGTTGTAACACACGCAAAAGAAATAAAACATGGGATTTTCAGATTTTTTCAAAAAATTGTTCGGAACACAAACTGAACCAGCCACAGAGGCTGCGGGAGCAAAAACACAATCAACGACTGATCATGCCGATGGTATTTTAGATAACCTAAAAAGTGCCGGAGAGAAGATTATTGACAAGGCCAAAGACATCTCGGAAGACCTTAAAGAAGAGGCCGGAGAATTTGTGGAAGATGCCAAAGAAGTGGGCGGCAAGATCGCCAAAAAGGCTAAAGAAGTGGCTGCCGACTTGAAGGAAGAATCCAGTGAATTTATGGATGATGCCAAGGTTGTTGGTGGGAAAATTGCCAATAAGGCAAAAGAAGTTGCATCGGAAATGAAAGAAGATGCGGGCGAATTTATGGACGATGCCAAAGAGGTTGGCGGAAAGATTATGAGCAAGGCCAAAGAAGTGGGCGGCGATCTTAAAAATAAGATTAAAGATGCACTGGATGGAGAGGATGACGATGCTCCATCAAGAAAGAAAGAAGAAGAAGCCAACGACTAGTTTCTTTTTACTTTTTTTGTCAAGTTGCTCATTACAAATGCGTTAGAGCCCAATTTGAGTGCTAAATTTACTCAATCTTTATTCTGTACATCTTATTTATCTTAAAAATCCTGTACAGACAATAGAAAACATCGAAGCCTAACTTCTAATCCTAATACTTGGTGGCTGGAGCCACCTAACATAAGGCTCACTCAGCCAAAGACGCTTCAGTCTTGACAAGCCAGAGCTGAGCGAGTGCTTGTGATGAGCAACATCCTGTCCATCCTATTCATCTTAAAAATCATGTACAGATATAAGGTGATCCTGAAACGAGTTCAGGATGACTGGTCCGGATGACAAAACGGAATCAAGTTCCGAGTCACTTGTTAATTTGAAATTAGTCATCCTGATAGCGCAGCGTTTTTTAGGATTAAATTTGTAATGACTAAACCGCATCAACCTTTTCAACCCCCTTTGATTCTAAAAAATTCAACCAGTTGGTGAGACTTTCCCCTTTCATTACCCGAGGAAACTTATGTTGCGACCCTTCCTTGCTGTTCAATTTCATCCATTCCTTAAAGTAAGATAGCGGAAGAATGGTGGCACAAATGCTGTTTAAAGCATGTTTTCGCTCAACAGCATAATCATCGTTAATCCTACAAAGTTCTTGATCCAGGAAGCTTGCAAATCCATCATTTTGATACGATTCATCACTTACGCCAACATACCATTGGTGACCAAACAATCCGTTCGATTTAACACCACACATGGTAAACTCATTGGCTTGAATGGAAAGCAATTCGGATACTCGACAAATGGCTTCTGTCATATTGTCGACCGATAGGTGCTCACCCACCAAACTAATAAAGTGTTTGGTTCTACCGGTAATCACTATTTCCTTCTTTTTCAAATTGGTAAAACGAACCGTGTCTCCTATTAAATATCGCCAAGCCCCAGAGCATGTGGAAAGCACTAAGGCATATTCCACACCTTCTTTTACCAGCCAAATTGGAAGGGCTTCAGCATTTGGCAAAACCTGACCATCTGGTCCAAAACAGCTTTCATTAAAGGGAATAAATTCGTGAAAAATACCATTGCGCACCAGCATGGACATGCCGCCTTCTGCATTTTCTCGATTTTGATATGCCACAAACCCCTCAGAGGCCAAATACGTTTCAAAATACTTAATGGGCCGACCAACAAGATTGTTAATACTTGATTTATAGGGCTTTATGGAAACACCTCCGTGAATATACACTTCTAGATTTGGCCAAATGTTGTGAATGTTGGTAAGCTTATAGTGCTGGATAATGTTCTCGAACAAAAGCTGAATCCAAGCTGGAACGCCGGCCACCATGCCAACATCCCAATTAACCGCTTCGGCTGTAATGCGCGTAATTTTTTCTTCCCAGTTTGTACTCGATCTAATGTCCGGTTCGGGTTTCGATACGCGTTGAAAGAGTTGTGGAATCTTAGAAGTGGTAATTCCGCTCAAGTCGCCCGAATAATAGATGCCATTATAATCGAGCGTAGTGCTGCCCCCAATCATCAACCAGTGCTTTGCAATATGGTCTTTGGGCACATCGGTGCGAGCTATGGCCAACACTTGTCGGATGCTTGCTTTGCGAATTGCTTTGATCATATCATCGCTAACCGGCAAAAATTTGCTGGCTCCATCAGAAGTCCCAGAGCTCAAAGCAAAGTGTTCCATCTTTCCAGGCCACGTAATATTGGGTTCGCCAGCACGGGCTCGCTCCCACCACGGCAACATCGAACTGTAGTCGCTTAAGGGTACCGTGCTTTTAAAAGCCTTGTATGCTTCATCGGCATTTAATGCTGCAGTAAATTGATGTTTAAATCCAAATTCAGTGTGTTGAGCCTTCGTTAAGAGCTTTCGTAAAGTTCGCAACTGGTATTCTTTGATGCGAAGCAATGCTATGTTTAATTGGATGCCCAAGAGAAGTAAGTCCTATTTACGTCGAAGATATTCTAATTTCAAAAAATGTATGTGCCGAGAGAACGGTATTTCAATTAACCCAAGCCCGGAATATTTGGCATCATGCTTTTCATTTCACTGGCGGCCACTCGGTCGGCTTGTTCCATGGCATGATTGCAAGCTTCTAGGATGAGCTTTTCAACCGCTTCCTTTTCGGCCGTGTTAAAAACACTTTGATTAATCTTAATACCAACCATTTTTTTTGCTGCAGTCATTTCCACCGTAACTAACTCACTCCCAGCAACTCCTTCAACTATGATACCCTCTAAACGAGCCTTGGCCTCCTCTGCGTTTTTCTTAAAATCTTTAAGTTTGTCTAATCCAAACATGTTTCATTATTTGAGCGAAGATAGACTATTCGAGCGGTTTTGATCGCAACGAGCGCCACATAGCAAAGCAAGATCTTTTCGATAAATAGTTCAAATCTGCTTCGGCCTTATACGCCTCTTTTTCAAAGCTGATTGCCCGGTACGCAGCATCCCACTTTTTTAGCTGAATAAC
>JBLHHI010000108.1:0-11160 GCA_047614125.1 Bacteroidia bacterium
TAATAAGATAAGGTATTATTATAAAAAAAATTTTAACGAAACTAAAAACGACCCAAATGCTTCAACGCGTACATCAAAATTACATTCAACTGGCCTTTTTTAAATTGCCAAAAAGAAACAACACATGGCGGATGATTACTGGCAAGTTAGCGCTTTTAATGACGTCGACCACCTTGCTTTTATTTGCGTTTACCAATCATGCTGTTGCACAAGATAATCTTACTTTGTACAATATGAAAACCGTTCCGCAACGCATTGCCATTAATCCGGCTTTGAAAAGTGATGCGGGTTCCTTTGTTGGATTTCCGTTGGTATCTTCACAACAATTTGGTTTTACAAATTCCACCTTAAGTTTAGGTGCCGTCCTAAGCACGATTGAACAAGGCAATGGCGATACTACCTACCTCAATCTCACCAAGTTTGCTGGATTGATGAAAAAGACCAATTTCTTTGGAATTGATTATTCTACCGACTTATTGGGCATTGGATTTTCTATTGGCAAAAAGAACTATCTCTACTTGAGCAGTTCATTAACCTTTGCTGCCAGAATTAACTATCCCGGCGATTTGATTGCCTTAATTACGGAAGGAAACGGAGGTAAGAACCTCGATCGTACCTTTAATTTCGATTTTGGATTTGATCAAATAGCCTACGCCGATTTTGGTTTGGGATACAGCCGAAAGTTGATGGATGACAAATTAACCGTGGGTGCTCGTTATCGCTATATAAAAGGCATTTCGGCTTTTAACACCGAACGCAATGACCTTACTTTTCACACCAACCCACATGGCTATGATTTAACGGTTTCCGCGGATCTTAAATTTAACGCTTCTAACTCCGTTGGATCCATGGATAGCTTAAATGATATGGCTAACTTCGACCCAACTGAACTCACCATGCAAGACGTGCTTCAATCAAAAAACTCAGGGTACGCCTTAGACTTTGGCATGGAGTACAGATTGACTTCGGCCATAACTATAACCGCATCTGTGCGAAACATTGGGAAAATAACTTGGAACACAAATGTAATTAACGCCGTTTCGGAACATCCCGGGGCTTCGTACCCCTTTACTGGCGTTGATATTGACGATTTAGAACCAGAGCGACCTAGAGAAATTATGGGTAGAATTGCTGACACCCTGATTGATCGCTTCCGTTTAAAACAAACCAACACAAGCTTTACAACCGGTTTGTTCGCTTCCTTTTATTTAGGTGGAAATTACAACATCATGAAAGATCACAATGTAGGTGTTTTATTTTCAGGTGGGGTGTATCAATCATACATCAATCCGGCAATAACCCTAAGCTGGAATTCGAAGCTTACCAATGTTTTGGCCATTTCGAGTTCTTACACCATTGCCAACAACAGCTTTGCCAACCTTGGTCTTGGGTTTTCGCTGAACCTTGGTCCCATCCAATTGTACGCTGTATCGGATAATTTAGTAGGCGTTTTCTTCCCAAACGACGTTCAAAACCTCAGCGCACGTGTGGGAATAAACATCACGGGAAAGCGCCAGGACGAAGAAAAAGCAGCTGCCAAAAAGGAGGCACAACAACGTAAGAAAGCCGCAAAAAAGAATAAATAACAGATTACCAACGGCTTAGGTCCGCAACGATTTCGTCCGCTGCCGTGTGAGGATTGTACCACCTTGCAGTGGTTTTGTTCTTAAACCAGGTAAGCTGTCGCTTGGCATATCGCCTGGTGTTTTGTTTTATTTTATCAATGGCTTCTGGCAACGTGTAAATTCCATCCATGTAATCAAAGAGTTCTTTGTATCCAACGGTTTTAAGTGCATTTTGATCTCGATGTGCGTATACAGATTTAACTTCATCGAGTAAGCCTTTTTTCATCATCACATCAACTCGTTGATTGATGCGGTCATACAAATCTGCCCGAGGCCATTCAATGGCCACATAATTTGTCTTGAACGGCCGATTAACCAAAGGCGGTTCTACTTGTTCCAGATGCGTTTTCCCAGTTACCCTAACTCGCTCTATGGCCCGCATGAGCCTATGAGGATTTTTGGTATCCAACATTTTATAATGACTTGGGTCCATTCCCTTCAATATGTTTTGCAAGGCTTCTATTCCTTCTTCTTGGTGCAAGTCTTGTAATTCTTTTCGAATATTCGTTGAATCTTTCGCTTCTTGTTCATGAAAGCCATGAGTTACGGCCTCAATGAACAGACCACTTCCCCCAACCAATACTACGTGATCGGCTTTGGCAAATAACTCATCAATTTTAGCGAGTGCATCCAACGCGTATTTACCAGCAGAATAGGGTTCTGTAATAGATCGAGAGGAAATGAAGTGATGCGGAACCAACGCGAGTTCTTCTGCACTTGGGCGAGCAACACCAATGTTTAGTTCTTTGTAAAACTGTCGAGAATCCGCCGATATTATTTCTGTATTGAGCCTTCCAGCCAGCGCAATGGCCAAGCTGGTTTTACCTGAGGCAGTAGCACCACCAACAACCAGTAGTTGTTTCGAAATGGGTGCCTTAGGTGAAGACATTAATCATCATCTTCATCCACGTCATCGTCGCCATCCCCACCTTCATCTTCATCGCTGTTATCTCCCAGATCAACGGCATCATCATCCATGCCCATTTCACTTACATCGGGTTCCTCGGCTTCTCGGATGATGTCATCCACCAATTCTTCAAACTCATTGGTTGCGAGACCTATGGTAACAATCTTCGTTTGTTTTGGTGCCACTCCAATCGATTTAATACATACCGGAAAAGACATGTCTACATCCGATTTTTGAATCTTAAAGAGTTGTATGCGAAACGACCATTCCATTTCATCATGCGTAATCAAAAGTATCTTCTGGTGTGGATCGTTCACTTGAGTATTAAGCTTGCATTCAGCCATTTGAGTAACGCCTTCTTTATCAGCATTGGTAATCTCCTTACCCTTTCTCCAATTATCGCCACTTATATAAAACGAGGCGGTTACATCGGGGTTAAACTTGATGCTTTCCACTATGCCCTTGTATAAATCGGCAAACGATTGACTTGCGCGTACTTCAATAATACGCTCCACTTCATCAACGTCTTCAAACGTTATTTTAAAACGGTAAATTATCATTATTTCCTATGATTAACGGGAGTTAAGCCCATTTGTTTTCCCTTATCGAGTACAAAGGTAATCGCCTCTTCTTTAATATTTTTAATTACGCCGTCTAAAATGGCATCCTTTAAGGCATTTTTTAACAAACCCACCGGCCTCGATGGTTTTATTGCGAACAAGTTCATGATGTCTTGACCCGAAAGAACAGGCTGAAAATTTCGTATTCGATCTTTCTCTTCTAATTCGATGATCCGCTCAGACACGGTTTTTAGATTAGCTCGAAATCGCTCCACCTTTCGAACATTTTTGGACGTTATATCGGCGTTGCAAAGCGTCATCAAATCTTCAACGTCATCGCCAGCATCAAACAACAAACGGCGCACAGCGCTGTCTGTTACCGTTTCCTTGGTTAAAGCAATGGGTCGTAGGTGCAAGAGCACTAATTTTTGAACGTATTTCATCTTCGCGTCAAGCGGTAGTTTTAATCGCCTAAAAATGGGTTTGACCATTTTTGAGCCAACAAACTCATGGCCATGAAAAGTCCAACCTTCTTGTTCGTCAAAGGCCTTCGTTGGAGGTTTAGCGATGTCGTGCAACAGAGCTGCCCAACGCAACCAAAGATGATCCGTGTGCTCAGAAATTTGATCCAACACTTGAAGCGTGTGATAAAAATTGTCCTTGTGTCCTTGATTGTTGCGAATTTCAACTCCCTGTAAATCAACTAATTCCGAGAAAAATTGGTGCAAAAGTTTAGTGTCGAATAAAATTTCAAATCCAACCGAAGGTCGATTCGATAAAATGATTTTATTCAGCTCATCCGTTATCCGTTCCCGAGAAATTATTTCCAATCGATGCGCTTGTCGTTCCATTGCCTTAAGCGTATCTGGGTGGATATCGAAACTTAATTGAGCGGCGAATCGAGCAGCACGCATCATTCGCAATGGATCATCCGAAAAAGTAACATCCGGCTCGAGGGGAGTTCTAATTACCTTATTTTCAAGGTCTTGAACGCCGTTAAAAGGATCCACCAGCAAACCGTAATCCAGACTATTTAAGCTAATGGCCATGGCGTTAATTGTAAAATCTCGCCGATTCTGATCATCTTCTAAGCTGCCATTTTCTACAATCGGTTTCCTACTATCCCGCTGATACGACTCTTTTCGAGCCCCAACAAATTCAAAGTCATAATCGTTGTAACGAATGTGAGCGGTGCCAAAGTTTTTAAAATAATTGACCTGAGCATTTGGAAGCGATTCCGCAACGGCCTCGGCAATCTTTAACCCATCGCCAATGGTAACAAAATCGATGTCCTTGCTTCGGCCACGCTTTAACAGTATGTCTCGCACAAAGCCTCCCACAACATAGGTAGGCTGGTCTATGGCGCTTGCTGCTTTGGCAACAATGTCAAATATTGGATGGGAAAGGTGCGTTTGCATTAAAGGGGCAAAATTAAATTTATCTTTGAAACCATCCTCCTTAATATCAATTTGCTGCTAAGTTAATTCCGATCCTATTCTTACGGCATAACTTGTTGATTTCAATTTCGAGCTTTCATATATAATCCAAAGGCAATCAACGTTATTTGTTTCGGTATGAAGAAGGAAAATAAATTTAGCCTGCATGTTGCTGCTCTTTTCTTAGTCTGTTTTACGGCAACCAACGTTCAAGCTCAAAAGAACTACGACTTGCTCAACAGCAAAGAACTTAGCCAGTTGAGCGAGCTAAACCCCGCCTACACCGGCATACTTAACAACATACGCGTACTTGTAAACAAAGGCGAAGAGGTGAATCTGGGTATGGAAATGCGTTTGTTTAAAAGTAAGAATTACATCGGACTAAATTATACCAACGAGTCATTAGATCAGCTGAATCGACAAATTTATCGAGCGAGCTACGTTCGAGATTATAAATTTAACGAGCGACTCAAATTGAAGGTTGCCGGCAATTTAGAATACCAGAACAAAACCATTAAGGATCGAACACTTCTTACAAAAAGTTTTGATGATTTTGATGGTGCCTCATATTATCAAGATTCCGCCCTGGTTAATCAATTTCAGGAACAAATAAGCTTTGCCGACTTCGGTTTGGGTGCTGGCTTAATTTTTGGCAATTTGGTTTTTGGAATAAATATCAAACATCTCAACACTCCGGAAATTTCGATGGAAGCCGGTCGGATTCGGAAGTCGGATATGGAGTTTAATGCGCAAGCCATGGGCTTCTTGGAACTGACGTTAAATTGGAGATTGATTCCCAACCTGATATTTGCCAAGCAGGGAAGTACCGACTTTATTTCGTACGGCCTTGGCGTTAACTTTAAGGACATAACGCTGAGCAGTCAATACGAAGAAATAGGTACTTTGTCGCAGTTGGACATGGGTTTATCATTTTTAGTTAAGCATCGTTACTTTGTGAATTTGAGTTATGTAAACCCCATTTCTGTTATCCAAACCACACAAGAAGCTTTTCTAAGACTCGCCATAAACTCAAGTCTGTTCCAAATTAAAAATGAATTGGGTGGGGTGTTGGATCAGATTAAACGAGTGTATTGATTATGTTAAAAAACTGACTGTAAAGTATTGATATTTACCTTTTCATTTACGATTTTGTAAGAACAATGAACGCACCAAGTTGAGAAATTTATTTCGATTAATTTTTAATTATTATCTCGTTGTTCGCAACTGTTGGTTCATCATCATGTTCTTGGTTATTGGTTACTTTTCGCTCGTAATCTTCGACCAAGGTCAAGATATTTTAAGCAGTCTTGGACTTAATGAAGGGGATCAAATTTTCAGGCAAACACTTATCGTTTATATCGCCGTAACATGGTGGGCATGGCAAACTTTTCGTGCTGCACGCACGCTATTGCATTTTTCATATTTCAACTTTTGGCAATATCAACCATCCTACGCACTGCGAGCTCAAGTAATGGTTCCTCGCATTTTAGCACTCATTCCTTTTTTAATATTGGCCATTGGCATCTATAAGTCACATCAAAAGCCAACTCCCTTCTTCTTTGTGCTCTTGAGCACCACCATCTGGTTTTATGCCCTTCTCCACTTCCGTAAAGACCTGATTGTTTGGATTCGGAGTAAACGATTACGATTTAATCTCCTTGTACCGGATTACATCCCAATTAAAAATGGAACCTATCCCGTTGGATTCGTTTGGTCTAAGCAATGGAAATGGTTTACCTTTCGAATCATTGTGCTGCTCAGCGCATTTTTTGCTATGTATTATTTTCCGGTAACATTGCCCCAATACCTCAGCTCAGCTGCCGTTGTTCTCTTTGCTTTTGGATGTTGGCTCATCATTGCCGCACTTTTAAGCTTTTTGGAAAAATACATCCGGTTTCCGGTTTCGTTTACCGTAGTAATCTTAGTAATAACCTTTAGTTTTTTTAACAATAACCACTTGGTTCGGTCCATTACAGGGCCCATGCCAGAACGACCTACCATACACGCTCATTTTAAATCTTGGTTGGGTTCCAGAACCTTTAATCAAAAAGACAGCATCGATGTTTATTTGGTTATGATCGAGGGCGGTGGAATTCGATCGGCCTATTGGAGTACTTCCATCTTGGCCAAGATGGAAGAGTTAAAACCAGGAATTACCGACAACATTTATGCGTACTCTGGAGTTTCGGGAGGTTCGCTTGGAGCCACTTTACGGGCCGCTTCGCAAGATGAAGACTTAACCAGTGGCGAGGTGGAAGCACGAATAAAATCCACCCTAAATCACGACTTTCTGGCACCGGTTACAGCGGCCTTGTGTTTTACCGACTTATTGCAGAAATTTCTTCCTTTCCCCATAAAAAATTTTGATCGAGCTAAATCTTTAGAACGTTCTTGGGAAGAGGCCTGGGACCAAACAGGTGATCTTAAAATTAATTTATCCGATGGCTTTGTATCCACCTTTGCGCAAAACAACCGCAATAAGCCCCAACGCTTACTCATGCTCAATTCTACCCATGTTGAAAGTGGTAAGCGCGTGGTTATCAGCAATGTAAATCTCGAAAACTTAGAGCCAAGTTCCATAATCGACTTCTTTTCCATCACCAAATATGATGTTCCAATAAGTACTGCCATCGGTTTAAGCTCCCGTTTTCCGTTGCTCACACCGCCGGGCTTGGTAAAGGTAAACAATCAGATTTGGGGGAGTTTGGTTGATGGTGGCTACTACGAAAACCTTGGAGCTCGTACAATGCTCGATGCGTATGTTGTTTTGAAAAAAATGGTGGTTGATGACCACTTGCCAATTCGTTTTAAGCTCTTGGCCATTCGCAATACCAAGACCGTTCATTCCGAGAAACCTGTACGTGGCATGTACGAAACGCTATCACCAATGATTACCTTTAGTAATATTTGGGCCAATACGGGAACCGACGTACTTCGAAGCGCAACGCCTAAGATTTTGGCCAATGGCGATGCAGTAATCGAAGTGAGCCTTTTACGAGAGGATGATGAAAACATTCCCCTGGGTTGGTATTTAAGTCAAAAAGCCAAACGATCTATTGATGACCAAGTTTGGCGTTTGTATGAATTGGATTTTGTAAAATTTGTAAATGAATAAGCCGCTTTGATTACCGCCTCGAAAGACGCATTTTTGCTCATCCAATGGCCACAAACGTAGAAATCATTTTTTTAGGCACTGGAACCTCGCAAGGCGTTCCCCTCATTGGTTGCCCATGTCCAGTTTGTACTTCCAACAACCTCAAAGATCAACGCCTTCGCTCCTCCATCTTTTTTAAAGTTGGAAATGATCATATTGTGATTGATACAGGCCCAGACTTTCGCCAGCAAATGCTTCGAGCAAAAGTATCGAAGCTGGATGCCGTAGTTTTTACGCATGGTCATAAAGACCATACGGCCGGCTTTGATGATATTCGGGCCTACAATTATATGCAGCAAAAAGACATGGAAGTTTTTGTGGATGAACAAACAGAAGCCGTGCTGCGAAAGGATTTTGATTATGCCTTTGCCAAGATTCGATATCCCGGTGTTCCCAGTGCCAACTTGAACCGGATTACCAACGAACCATTTATGGTTGGCAACACGTTGCTCACCCCCATTTCTGTTCTGCATTACAAACTGCCGGTGTTCGGTTTTCGAGTAAAAGATTTCACCTACATCACCGATGCAAATTTTATATCTCAGCAAGAAAAAGACAAAATAAAAGGCAGCAAGATAGTGGTAATCAACGCACTACGTAAAGCTAAGCACATTAGTCACTTTACGCTTGATGAGGCCATTGCCCTGGCGAAAGAACTGGGTGCTGAAAAAACATATTTCACCCACATCAGTCACCAATTAGGTAAACACGATGAGGTGTCCAAAGAATTGCCAAAAGGCATTTTCCTTGCGTTCGATGGTATGAGATTGACGATGGATTAATGGCTCGCTAAATACGCTAAAACTGCCATGTTAAATACCAAGGTCAAGATCAAAGCTTTAAGATGTTTAGATGTCATTGTAGTAGTATTGTAAAGGTTAATAACCTAATAAATAAGGCTTGCTTGTAGTAAAACAAGCCTGTTAATTTTCTATAAATATTTACAAAGTACAGAAAAAATACTGAATAATCAAAATGTTATGAACAATATGCATTCGGAGATTACGGCACATCTTTCGAAAGATGAAAAGTACAAACTTGCACTTCAACAAGTAAAAGCATTGGTTGAAGACGAGAAAAATTTGATCGCCAACATGGCCAATATGAGCGCAATTCTTCAACATAGTTTTCAGTTTTGGTGGACGGGTTTTTATTTGGTGGATGGAACCAGCTTGGTGCTCGGGCCCTTTCAAGGACCTGTGGCATGCACCCGCATTAATAAAGATCGAGGCGTTTGTGGCAAGGCATGGAGAGATGAAAAAACGCTGATTGTACCCAACGTACACGAGTTTGATGACCACATAGCCTGCAGTGCTGAAACCAATTCAGAAATCGTTGTGCCCATTTTCACAAAAGGAACAATGATTGGTGTTCTCGATATCGACAGCAAGAATTTCAAAACCTTTGATGAAGTAGACGCCAACTACTTAGAGCAATTAACGAAGTTACTCGTAGAATGAAGCTGGCTACGTCGTATGTAAAATGGGTACAAAAGTATCTGCCATCTCCCATGGTTATTGCGTTGTTGCTTACGGTTCTCACCTTTATTCTGGCATTGTTATTTACAACTTCCAACCAAAATGGCGCCAATAGAATAATCGAAATAGCGCATTTTTGGGAAACCGGATTTTGGGAACTTCTTACCTTCACCATCCAAATGATGCTGATGTTGGTACTCGGGCATACGCTGGCTTTGAGTAAAGCCGCCGATCGATTAATTCGTTTGGTTACGCATCAATGCACTTCCAATGCCAAGGCCGTTGTTTTGGTTACCCTTTTCTCGTTGCTTATGGGGTATGTAAACTGGGGTTGTGGACTCATCTTTGGCGCCATACTTGCGTATAAGGTTGGCTTGCATGCTAAAGAGAAAAATATTTCGATAAACTACCCCTTAGTGGTTGCTTGCGGATATACCTCGCTCATGGTTTGGCATGGTGGTTTGTCTGGTTCAGCGCCGTTGGATGTTGCTAAACTGGGTCATAATTTAGAATCGGTTATTGGAGTAGTTCCTATATCTGAAACCATTTTTGCACCAGCTAATATTGCCGTTTTTTGGGGGTGCATTATCCTCTTACCGCTTGCTGCCTTATTGATATCAAGGTTGCATTCATCATCAGCAATAGGACTTCCGGATCAAGTGTTTGCTTCAAATCCTGAAACAACCCAACCAGCTTCATCAAATCATACCTTAGCCGATCGATTGGATAACAAGGTGAGCATTGGACTGATTTTCGGATCCATGATTCTTCTATTGGCCATAATATCGTTTTTAGAGAATGAAAATAAGTGGATGTATTTTAATCTCAATTCCATCAACTTCATTCTCTTTGGCCTATCCCTACTACTTCATCGTTCCATTACATCATTTAGCATGGCTACAGAAGAAGCCATTAAAGGCAGTACCAGCATCCTCATTCAGTTTCCATTGTATGCAGGCATAATGGGCATCCTAAAATACAGCGGCTTGTTGGTGGTTGTTGCCCAGTTTTTTGTGGATCACAGCACAACCGAAACCTTTCCCTTCTTTGCGTTTTTATCGAGTGCCTTGGTAAACATCTTTGTTCCAAGCGGCGGAGCTCAATGGCAGGTACAAGGCCCCATTTTGGTTGAAGCGGCTCAGCACCTGGGCGTTCCCATAAACAAAACCATTATGAGTTTGGCCTACGGTGATCAGCTTACCAATATGTTGCAGCCCTTTTGGGCATTGCCTTTGCTGGGCATCACCAAGCTAAAGGCCAAAGACATTCTTCCGTATTCCATGCTTTTTATGTTGTTTGGTTTTGTGATTTATACCGTGGCACTTTTCTTTATTTGGTAGAATGGTTTGTGGTAATATTCCATCAAGAAAGTAATATTGCACCATGTTGGGATTAAAACTAGCCACGGATCCACGTTGGGTAAACATTGCTGAGAAGAACATCGAAGAAATCTTAACCGATCATGCCTTCTGTGAGCAAAAAGCAGCCACTTCCGGCATTTCCATTATTGTTAAATTTTCTGATTATCAAGATATTGTTGACCAAGTAAGCCCTATTGTAGCCGAAGAATGGGGACATTTCCGAAAGGTATTGAAAGAGCTCAAATCACGTGGCTTTGATTTGGGTAAATGTAGGAAAGATGATTACGTAGTAAAACTGCAAAGCTTTGTAAGAAAGGGTGGGTCGAGAATGCAGCAAGTGGTTGAATCTCTGCTGGTTTGCGCCATGATTGAAGCGCGAAGCTGTGAACGATTCCGACTGCTTTCCCTTCACATTTCCGATGATACGTTAAAAGATTTCTATCATGAATTTATGGTTTCGGAAGCCGGTCATTACAAGCTTTTTATCGAATTGGCCGAGAAGTATTCATCGAAAGAATACGCCCGAAACCGATGGCAAGAATACGTTGATTTTGAAGCCGAGATGATTGCTACTTTGGAGTATCGAAGCGACCGGATGCATTGAGCTATTTTTCTCTTGGCGGTCGCTCAGCTCCAGCT
>JBLHHI010000109.1:0-11067 GCA_047614125.1 Bacteroidia bacterium
AATCCTACTTCAAGCACGTATTTACTGGGGTGTAGAGACATTTTGGTCATTTATTGAAAACTTTCGGATGCTAGTGACCATAAACAAAACAACTCGATAACCACCTCCTGACATTAATCAACTCCCCACTCCGAACAATAAAATTAACTTTGTTTCATGGATTTAAAAAACCAACGACAAGATTACCACACGAAGGTGTTGCTGGAAGAAGAAATTGGGATGAACCCCTTTGAATTATTCACCGCTTGGTTCCTCGAAGCCAACCAAGTTGAAGCAGAAGCCAATGCCTTTACCATTGCCACATCAATGAACAATCGGCCGCAAGCCCGCACCGTGTTGCTTAAAGAATTGACCAACGATTGCTTTGTGTTTTTCACCAACTATCACAGCACGAAGGGGCGGTCTATTGAATCCAATCCCAATGTAAGCATGCTCTTTTTTTGGCAAAAGCTGGAACGACAAATTCGAATAGAAGGTGTTGCTTCGAAAACCTCTGCTACATACTCGGATGAGTACTTCTACAGTCGACCGATTGAAAGTCAAATTGGCGCTATTGCTTCAACACAAAGTGCTGAACTTAATGAGCGCTACGTTTTGGAAGATCGTATAAAAGAATTATCTGCATTTTACAAAACCAATCCCATTATTAGACCAGAAAACTGGGGCGGTTTTGCCATCAAACCTTCGTACTTCGAGTTTTGGCAAGGACGGGCAAGCAGATTACATGATCGGATTGTGTATGAAGTTAATGGTGATTCTTGGAAGCGTGGGAGATTGTATCCGTAAGCAAGCGATCAAGATATCGCCATCTCTGGCTTACCAACTGGTATGTGTTGTTGGATGACGAACCTATTTACTTCCAAACGTCTTATCCCAAACATTAAACCGCCTATTTGCCTTTTTTGGCGTTCTTGGCTTGCTGCTGTTTTTTAGCCATGTCTTCCAAACGTTTTTGGAAGCCACTCTTCTTGTTGGTCACTTTTTTCTTCTTGTGTTCTTGGATTTGCTTGTGCAACTTATCCTCATCCACAATGAATTTCTTGAAAATAAAGTTTTGTCCAAACGTAATGATGTTGGCCAAGAAGTAGTAATAACTCAATCCACTTGCATAGCTGTTAAACCAGAATAAGAGCATCACCGGCATCAGGTACATTATGTATTTCATAGAACCGGTTAAACCCGTGCTTTGAGAGTTATACATGGTGTAAAGCAGTGATGACAAGGCCATTAAAATCGTAAACAACGAGATGTGATCTCCATACGCCCAGATGTCAATCCCATTCGGAAAATCAAAAACGCTGTCGTAGGTACTTAAATCTTTCGCCCATAAAAAGCTTTGTTGACGAAGCTCGATGCTGGCTGGGAAAAAGCGGAACATGGCAATCAATATTGGAAATTGAATTAATTGCGGCAAGCATCCACCAAACGGACTCACACCCGCCTTTTTATACAACTTCATTTGTTCCTGCTGTGCCTTGGCCATATCGCCGTCGGTTTTGGCCTTAATTTCATCCAACTCAGGTTTAAGCAATTTCATTTTGGCCGACGACTTGTAAATCTTGTACATCGGGCCAATCAACGCCAGTTTAATAATCAGGGTAAGCAATAGAATAATTAAGCCATAGCTGGAAAAATAGTTACTCAGCCAATTAAAAACAGGAATAATCAAATACTTATTAACCCAGCCTATGATGCCCCAGCCCAAAGAAATGGTTTTCTCCAAACTAACGTCTACCTTTTGTAAGGTTTGGTAATGATTTGGACCGTAATAAAATTGAAAGTTTTGAGAAGTCTTATCTTTTCGATCGTACGGGATGGCAAATGAAGCTGCCATCGACTCAACAAAGGCGTCGTTTTGTGGATCTTTTATGGAAATGCTTGTACCACTTTCGGTTAATCCTTCTGGAAAAATGATGGATGACATAAAGAACTTCTGCTTGAAGCTCACCCAGTGAACGTTTGTAGTCAAGGTTTTTTCATCATCTCCACGTTCCGAAAGGTAATCTACTCCACTCTCCCCTTTATACTTAAAGTATACCGTGGATACGATTCGCTCGTCTTCCAACGATCGTTCTTGAAGCGGTGCATTCACTCTCCAATCCAAAGGAATCGAAGAACTCTTAATTCCACTTGCACCATTCAGTCCATCAAATTCCACTTCATAATCCACTAAGAACCTATTGTTCAGCTTGTATTTCTGAACCATTGATCCGCCTTCAGCAAATCGGTGAATTAAATCGATTTCAAAGCTATCTATACGCAGCACTTCAAAGTCTAGATCGGCAGATTGAAGCAGTCCGGATGATAAAGGAATGGTATAGTTAAACTGCGATTGATCCGAATTAAACAGAATCAAATCGGTTGAATCAAACCGTTTGTAGTTGTTTAATTGAACTTGAGCAATTCGCCCTCCCTTTGAACTCACTTGAACCGTAATATCCTTATTACCAAGAGTATAGACTACTTCAGGTTGCGCATTTTCTTTTTTCGCGGTATCTGCATCGGCAAAAGTTGCATCCACAGCAGCTGCTATGTTGTTCTGAACAGAAGCAGATGTATCTTTATTTGGATTATTCTCAACAAACTGCGAAGCCTTTGCGATTGAATCGAGGTAAGCAGGAGAGGTAGCTATTGAGTCTTGAACACGCTGTTGCTCTGCGTTAAAAGCATCTTTTTGTTGGTTGGAATAAAAAAGCCATCCAACGAAGATGAGAAAGATGAGTACATAACCTATTATTGAATTCTTGTCCATTCGACCTAAATTGGGGTGCAAAGGTAATTTTTCTGGTCAAAAATCCGCATTGATCTGAATTGCCTCCGACATAAATTACATGGTTTTCGGTAAAGGTTGTTTGCACATTTTTTACGTGCTTTGCTTCCATGAATATACTTCGACGTAATTCTTTGTTTGTGGGGTCTATCCTTGGACTCGTGCTTTTCGCTTTTTCTGCATGCAATTCGGGCGGACAGGATCACAAAAATGTGAATTCAGACTCAGATTCATCTCAACTTGACAGCAGTATTCTTGGGCAAACCATTGGGAATTTACCGGCAAACGATGATTTAGTTAACGACTCTAATTCCGATGTGGAATGGCGCTATTTGGTTATTGGAGATACTTCATCGAATTATTCAAAAATTAAGAATAAGGCAAAGATGATGAAAAAGTTAACCGGATTTGAACTCCTGAGCTACGACCACAGTTACGATGAAAAGAAGCGAAAGATGGTTTTAGGACCGGATGATGAAATGTTTCCAGGCGAATACTATTCGCGCAGAGATGATGAAAAAAAGTTGAGCATCGAAATGATGTACGCATACAAAGAAAAGGTGGCTGAAGATTTGATGGTGTTGGTTTTTTCGATTGAGAACACCAAGAAAAATGCACTTACACTTCAAAAGGAGCTGGCCAGCAAAAGAATAGAAACAACGATTCTTCCCACTGAAATGTACATGGGTTGTTTGCATTGATGCTAAAAATCCACTATGAATCAAGACATTACTTCTAAGGAAGATATTGAGCATTTAGTTGACTCCTTTTACAAAAAAGTTGTTTTGGATGACGTGATTGCGCATTTTTTCACTTCAGTGGTAAAACTCAGCTGGGAAAAGCACATCCCCATTATGCATCAATTTTGGGGCTCCGTTCTGCTTGGCTTAGGCACATACAATGGCAACCCGATGAACGTTCACATGGCCCTCAATGAAAAATCAAAGTTAGAAACACATCATTTTGAGCGTTGGTTTCATCTTTGGAAAGAAACCGTGGATGAGCTTTTTGCTGGTAGTACCGCCGAACAAGCCAAAAACAAAGCGCAAAGCATGGCTTTTCTTATTCAATCTAAAATTGACCGGAGTTCAAAACCTGGCTTTGTTCATTAACCCAGCAAAAACGGTTTTGACACATAATTCTCCTCAAAAACATTTTTAAAGCTTATTTCAACCACACCTTAGTATTTTTGCTCCATGCTCACACAGCTTTCCATTGATAATTTTGTACTCATCGATTCCTTGCGTTTCGAACCCAAGAAAGGTTTGAACATCATAACTGGTGAAACGGGTGCGGGTAAATCAATCTTGTTGGGCGCATTGGGTCTAATCTTAGGTGAACGTGCAGACAGCAAGTCACTGCTTTCGATGAAAAAAAAGTGTGTAATTGAGGGCAGTTTTCAAATACAAGAGCACCAGTTGCACAGTTTTTTTGAAGAAAACGACTTAGATTATTTCGACCAAACCATTTTGCGACGTGAGATTTCAGAAAGCGGTCGGTCTCGTGCGTTCATCAACGACACCCCGGTTTCGCTTCCGGTAATGCGCAGCTTAGGCGAACACTTGGTAGATATTCATTCACAACATCAAACTTTAAAACTTTCCGATCCAGAGTTCTTATTCGATTGGTTGGATGCTGTATCCAATGCGGAATCCATCACCCTGAACTATCAAAAAGCTTTTAATCAATGGCAAGCCTTACAGGGCGAAATAAAAAACCTAGATGAAATTTCATCCAAAGAAAACTCCGAGCAAGATTACTACGAGTTTTTATTTGAGGAACTGAGCAAGGCCAACTTACAGGCACACGAATCGGCGGATCTGGAAGCAGAGCAAACCTTGCTCGAAAATTCGGAGGTCATCGGTTCCGCCATATCCGAAGCGAATACTCTTTTAATAGACTCGGAAGATGCCGCCATCGACCGAATTCGACAACTTTCGAAAACCCTGCTGAAGCTTGCCCCCATTGGCAGCGATATTGAAATAACCGCTCGAAAATTGGAAGAATGTGCCATCGAGATGGATGATTTGTTAAACACACTTTCGAAAGCGGAGGAAGGCCTGTCATCCAACCCAGAACGACTTAGTGAAGTTAACGCCCGCGTTAGCCTCATTAACCACCTTTTAGTTAAACACAAGGCCGAATCGTCGGATCAGCTCTTGGTTATTTTGGAGGATATTTCGGCACGACTTGGATCAAATACCGATTTAAAAAATAAGCTCGACCAACTGCGAATACAGGCATCCAGTGCGGAGAGCTTGGCATTCGACTTAGCAAAAAAATTACACGGTCAACGACTGGCAAAAATTTCGGATCAGACTAAAACCATTAATCTTGAACTACTCAACCTCGGTTTGCCCAACGCTCGAGTTGAGCTGGCTGTGCAGAGCAAAGAAGGCTTGGATCAATACGGTTGTACCGACTTTCAAATTTTGTTTGTATCGAATAAGGGCATGGATTTACAACCCGCCCACAAGGTTGCCTCGGGCGGCGAACTCTCGCGCTTGGTGCTTGTTTTAAAGTCGCTGCTGGCATCTTACAAAAACTTGCCCAGCATCATCTTCGATGAAATCGATACAGGTGTTTCGGGTGAGATTGCCTTTAAAATGGGCGATGTAATGCGGAGACTTTCGAAAGACCTTCAGGTGATATCCATTACTCACTTGCCCCAAATTGCAGGCAAAGGAGATCATCATTATTACGTGTATAAAGAAACCGATGCCGATCGAACTCGAACCTACGTAAGGGAATTAAACGAAGGCGAACGGGTAATTGAACTGGCCAAGATGTTGGGTGGAGATGCACCCACCGATGCAGCCCTATCCAACGCAAAAGAACTTCTTCAGAATAATGCATAAGCTGCACCGAATTATATCAGTAACCGTTGGTGTTATTCTTTTAATCTTTGCATTCCTGATCATTATTTTTGCTTCTAACAAACTTATAATCAATGGTTTGGAGTTTGAAGACTTTCGAGACCTACAATACATAGTTCATTTAATCATTGGGTTCTATGCCATTCATTTTGCGATTAATTTGTTCCAAATAAAAAAGACAAAACCCGAGGTGGAAGACGAAGATGAGGATGTACTGGATGATGAATTTTCATCGAAATAATGCACATTTTGTCGATGCAAGGATTACACTTCATTATTTTTGGGTATCATTGAAATACAAAAGATTTTTACCTCAAAAAAGAAGCTATGCACATTGTAGAAGAATTTAAAGGAGAAGCACTGAGAGGCATTTTTAGCCATGCAAAAAAGTTATTTGTTCCCGTTATCGGCCTTTTGGTTTTGGTTGGCGTAGCCATGGTATTGATTGTAGGCTTTGGTGTTAAGGCAATCTTCAGTGAGGAATTTTTCGAAACCATACGAAGCGGAATGGAAGGCGGCACCAGTTCTGAACAGATGCAAGAACTAATACTTTACGTTCAAGAATACATGCAAAACCTTGGTTTAAACTTCAAAATCATGCTCTACCTCTTTATGCTCATACCAACCATAATTTTTGCTTGGTTCGTCAATTATTCTCTTCATGCCAGCAAGGAACTCATCTACAAAGGTGAAACCAGCATGAGTTCAGCTTTGTCAAAATCATTTGGTTCTTCGCTGAGTCAAGTAATCATTATAGCCATTGTTCTTTCGTTGGCAAACAACCTCATTTCTGAAGTAATTGCTCTAATTGGTGCCAGCGTTCCTGCGCTTCAAATCGTATTATCGCTGGTTGTTAGTATATTTTTTATACGATTTTTTGCTGCTCAAAGTGCTGCGGTTCATGGCGATATGAAAGCGGTAGATGCCATAAAGAATAGTTATAAAGATCTAACATGGAAACGAGCCTTGATTTTATTTTTGGGAGGGTTGGTAGCCGCCATTGTATTGATACTTCTTTTTGTATTTGTTGCACTCATTCTGGCATTCATTCCCGTTGCAGGCCCCATTCTTATTGCGTTAGCGTCGCTGGGCTTAATGGGTTTGATATACGGAATGTACATAGCATTACTCAGCTGCTTATACTACCGATACGCCGAAGTAGAATTGGTGAACGAAGATCCAGGATCGCATTTAGTTGAAGAAAACTAGATCGAGCACATATTCATTATTCCGTTAAACAATTTTTATATGCTTCCCGATGATTTGGATACTTCCAGCTAAAGTTTTGGTTGACTAGTTTTTGCGGTATCGCCTTTTGCGATGAAAGAACAGCTTCCGACATTTCGCCAAGCGCCAGTTTCAATGCAAATTCTGGTACGTTTGGTAGCCAAAGTCTTTTATTGGATTGCTTGGCCATAGATTCAATCATTTGATGATGGGTAGGAGTTTCGGGTGCACAGACATTGTAAATTCCCGCTAACAATTCACCTTCTATTTGTTTTGCTATAATTTCACATAAATCATGGATGTGAATCCAAGCAACATCTTGATTTCCACTTCCTAGAACACTGCCTAAATGTAGGTTAATGAGTGGCATAAGCTTCTGAACAAAGCCGCCACCCTTTGCCAAAACAATGCCAATTCGATTTACAAAAACATTCGATTGAACCGATTTAAATTCTTCGGCAGCTGCCTCCCAATCTATGCATATCTTGGCCAAAAAATCTGATCCAGATTTGGAGTCTTCTCGCAATTCTCCAGTTGGATTCGAACCGTAATATCCTATTCCTGAGGCCGTAATAAAAGTTGTAAGCACTTGATTGTTCTTTTGCAAAGCCAACAAAATCAACTTGGCCGTATCCACCCTACTCGATCTAATCTGTTGCTTTCGATGGGATGTCCATCTACCTCCAGCTACATTTTCACCCGCCAAATGAACTACCACGTCAACATCAACAAGTGCCTTTTCATCAATGGTATTGGAAGTTAAATCATAGGTAAATCGACCTATGGAAACATCGGTTGGTTGACGAGTTAAGATTCGAACGGAATGCCCGTGCTGGGTTAAAAGTGCACAAAGGCTTCGTCCAACCAAGCCAGTACCGCCTGTAACAAGAATGGTTTTGTGATTTTGCGTTTGCATATTTTAGAGGAATCAGTTGTTTTGAAGAGTGCAATGTAAATAGAAACACGAGTTTCAAGAAAAAGTTTCGATTTGAGCGTTTTGTAAAAATGCGTTCTTTGCACTATGGTGTACTCCAAAAATATTAAAGTTCGTGGATATCACTGCGATGCCTACGGACATGTAAACAACGCTCGGTATCTCGAGTTTTTTGAAGAAGCCCGGTGGCAGGCCTTAGAAGAGGCCAAGGTCATTGAATTGATTACAAAAAAGGGTCTATTATTCTTCATTGTTCACATCGATTTAACCTTTAAGAAATCGGTAGAAAATAACGCTGAAGTGCGAATAGAAACCACACTTTTTCAGCACGATCGCAAAACCATCACCTTTGAACAACGAATGATTTCGGCACAAAACATGGTGACCACCGTTGCCCTCGTACGCTTTGTTTTGTTTGATACAGCAACATCACGGGCGTTACGGCTTACCGAAGAACACCTTGCTTTGTTTAAAAGCTTTGAACCCGATAAATCAATATAACCATGGCACGAGTATCTATACAACCCATTACAAATGAGGTGTTTACAACCTCATTAACCATTCGAGTAACCGATTTAAATTACGGAAACCACTTAGCCAATCAGAATGTGCTGGTCTTTGCACATGAGGCTCGTATTGACTTCTTAGCCAGCTTGGGTGTAAATGAATTGGATTTTTATGGGGTCAGCCTAATTCAAGGCGATGCGGCTGTGGTATTCAAATCAGAAGGATTTTTGAAAGACAAAATTGAAATTACCATTGGCGTAGAAGAGGTCGGAAATTCAAGCTTCGACTTGGTTTATTTTATGTTTAATTACACTACGCAAAAACCGCTGGCCCTAGTAAAAACTGGGTTGGTATGCTTTGATTACAGCGAACGGAAGGTTCGACCAATTCCGAAAATATTTAAGAACCTATTTGTTTAATTTGAGCGCAGTTTTGCCATATTGAATAAAAACATCGCTGTTAACACTACCTTCTTCTTTTTGAATGAGCTTCCCATTCGCATCCAAAAATAAAAATGTTGGATATCGAGCAACTTGGTATTTCTTGCCAATGAACAAACCTTCTGCTTCTTCCATATCCACCTTTAGGTTTATAAAGTTGGAGTTGTAATACGTTCCTACACTTTTTAAGGTAAACACGTTCTTACTCATTGATTTACATGGCCCGCACCATTGGGTGTACGCATCAATGAATATCATTTTGTTTTCTGTCTTTGCCTTTTGCTTTGCTGCCTTAAACGTACCTGCAAAAAAGGTAATTCCCTCCGAATGCACTTCAGTTTTTGCTTGAACAAACAAAACCAAAATGGATAAAGCTATAAGCCCTTTGCTAAAAAGACGATTATTTTTCATGGATGTTAACACTTCGAAGGTAGATTAATTTTACATCGTTAAACGGCAAAGCCTATGAAAGAACCTTGTTTTTCGCGTAAACCTGAGTTCGGTTAATCTTTGTGGTTCAGAACGCTTGACAATATTGAGATGCGAATGAAAGTTCATGAAAATATAACGGGCTATTTTGAACGATTTTTATGAAGCATATTGCTGTTGGCAAGTGGAAATGAGAAAATGGATTTTTTATAAAGCCGCGTATTTTTTGTTATCAATTCTTGGTTTACCTCAGTAAACCTTCGAACATGATGCCTCGACTATTCAACTTAATAAAAACCTGAACGTGCAAATATTTATCGAACTCGGGTTGTAATATTGTACATATCAACACACAAAGTTGAAACAGCAAATAAAGCACATCGAATGAAGATTTTTTTAGTAACGCTATCCGCATGCCTATTGTTTATGGGCATGAGAACAGGACTTCCTATTAACGACCGTTCAGATATCATTCCAACAAACAACACAACACAAGATTCACTCATGATTCGTCAGCTCTTCGATCAGGCATTGGCAAATGGCGAATCGTATAAGAACTTAGAATACTTATGCAAGGTTATTGGTCATCGTTTAAGTGGGTCGAAACAAGCGGATGAAGCCATAACATGGGGCAAAAGTGTATTGGATAAAATGCCGCTTGATCGAGTTGTCTTGCAACAAATCAACATTCCTTTTTGGGAGCGTGGCGACAAAGAATGGGCTGCAATCAGCGAAGAATACGACATCGACTTGAGCATATCAACGCTAGGCGGCTCGGTTGGAACCGATGGGTTGCTGCAAGCTGAAGTTATTGAGGTTCATAATTTTGAAGAATTAGAAGCTCGGAAAGATGAGGTAAAAGGAAAGATTGTGTTTTACAATCGGCCCATGGATCCGCGACTAATTTCCACCTTCGAATCGTATGGTGGGTGTGTAAACCAACGTTACTGGGGAGCCGTTGAGGCAGCAAGCTATGGTGCTGTTGCGGTTTTAGTGCGCAGCATGACGCTCTTGGAACACGACCCGCATCCACATACCGGAAGCATGGCCTATAAAGAAGGGGTTCAAAAAATCCCATCTGCAGCAGTTAGTACTCTGGATGCCAACATGTTGCATACTTATATTGAAAACAATGGCAGTGTTTTGATTACCATGAATTTAAATCCAGTTACCCATACCAACGTAACCTCTTACAATGTACTTGCCGAAATAAAAGGCAAAACACATCCCGAAAAGGTAATTGTTGTTGGTGGACATTTGGACAGTTGGGATGTGGGTCAAGGTGCCCATGATGATGGCGCTGGCATTGTGCACAGCATGGAAGTATTGCGAATATTTAAAGCGGTTGGATATGAGCCCAATTACACCATTCGCGTGGTTTTATTTATGAACGAGGAGAACGGAAATATGGGGGGACGCAGTTATGCTGACATTGCAAAAAAGAATAATGAGAACCACTTGGTAGCCATTGAAAGTGATCGTGGTGGCTTTAGTCCGCGTGGATTTAGTATGGTGGCCGATTCAAGTCAAATTGCCTTTGTACAATCGTTCCGCACCTTACTAGAACCTTACGGCTTGCATTACTTCGAGCCCGGTTATGGCGGTGTAGACATCAATCCATTAAAGGCTCCTGAAAACTTGGTGAACCCAAAGCTCATGTTAATGGGCTTGGTTCCAGATTCGCAACGATACTTCGATTACCACCACTCTGCCGATGATGTAATAGAAAATGTAAACAAACGCGAACTGGAACTGGGTTGCGCTTCTATGGCGGCCATGGTGTACTTGTTGGATCGACATTTGAAATAGGGTTAGAAGGTTGATGGTTAATGGTTGATTGTTAACGGTTTCTCGGTTTAGGGTTTAGGGTTTAGGGTTTATGGT
>JBLHHI010000110.1:0-11032 GCA_047614125.1 Bacteroidia bacterium
CGCAAGGATTAATCGAACTCAGGTTATAAGCTCAACAGAAGATTTTTTGGTACCAGGTTGTTCGATCGAGTGGTAATCGCGATCGCATCAAATTAGGTGGTACAATTGTGTATATGCGTATTAATAAATTTATCCTCATTCATCTAATTCTGGCCAACTACATCAAAAGGAAAATTATAATAATGGGGAATTGGCCAGTGCGGAGTGCATTTTACAGCGACAGAGATAATTTTTCGGGCTTACGCTAAACCATGCGATGAAATATCTTGTGGTGGAGATTATTTTTTATATTATTGCTTTGTATAGTATTCGCGATTCAGGTAAGTTAGAATCTTCGAAAACTTCAATAATGGAACTCCATTGTTTAAGCACCTATTTATATACCTAATAATACCATATGAGGAAAGGCAACCTTAGTAGCAGCGTGCAAGCTTGCTCATGTATTTTAATATCCATTCTATTCATCAATGTTTCTTCAAGTTTTGCGCAAGATTGTACCGATGTGCTGGAAACGGCCCAAGCTGACTATGATGCGGGAAGGTTTGAACAAGTGATCTCAACCCTTAGTCAATGCCAATTTGCCAGCGAAACTGAACAGTGGAAAGCACACCGGTTGCGAACCATGACGTATCTTGTAACCAATGAAAGTGATTTGGCGCGAGAAGAAGCAATTAAAATGCTCAACATTCACCCAACATATAAGCCAAACGCTCTAACCGACCCAAGCGAGTTGGTTCGATTGATCGGCGGCATTTCAATCATACCAAAGTTTAGTTTAGGGCTTGCGGCATCCATCGGAACCAATTCAACCTTCCCAGAGTTAACCCGTACCTTTTCGGCTACAAACCAAGTTAAAAGGTACTCTGGACAGAACAGCTTTCAATTTGGGGCTTCAACTGCCTACCAATTCAATCAAAACTTGGGAGTGCAGGTAGATGTTATGGCCTTATCAAAATCGTACGAATTGGATTACTCATTTGGGAATTGGGATTTAAGGTCGACCGAAAAGTTAACCTATCTCTCTTTACCAATAATGCTTAGATACAGCCCAACGTTAAAGAACCGATTTAAACCCTACGTGCAAGTTGGTGGATACTCAAGCTTGCTCATTGGGTCAGATAACAGCTTCTATTCTACTTTTATTCCGGAAAACGAAGAAACTTCACTTGAGCATATAAATTCAGAAAAAAGGCGAACGCAACATGATTTGGGCGTCGTTGGTGGCCTCGGCGTTTCTTATAAGCTGGGAGACGGGCATCTTTTTATTCAAGCAAACTATTATCAATCGTTTGTCAATACAACGAATTCAGAAGAAAGATTCAATTACAACGAACTGCAGTATTCGTATTTTTATCTCGACGATGATTTAAAACTTCACAACTTGGCCGTAGGCATAGGCTATGCCATATATCTCAATTATAAGGTAATAAACAAACGATGAAATCAATTTTACAAAAACCACTTATTTTATTTTGCATAACTTTCTTGAGCTTAGGTGTACATGCACAAACGGATTGCGATGACGCCTTGTACAATGCCAATCGTACGTTTAAGTCTGGGAAGCTTCTGGAAACGGTAAGCACTCTTAAAGGCTGCCTTGACAACATCAAGAAGGATCAACAGTTTGAAGGATACAAATTGCTTGCTTTGTCGTATCAAAACCTTAATGAGCAAGATGAAATGAACAAGGCCATTGGCATGATGCTAAAAATAAATCCCCACTACCTCAAACATCCCAACAACGACCCAGCTGAATTTAGCAAGGCGTTGGCAAAATTTTCAGTAAGCCCTAAGGCAGTAGTAGGTATTTATACCGGAGTTAATATGTGCAATGTTAGCTTGGTTCAAAGTTACTCGACTCTTTCAACGCCACAACGATACAAAACCACCACCGGTTACCAACTGGGTTTAACCGGTGAGTTTATGATACAGCAAAACCTTGGTGTGGGGTTGAATGCCTCCTTTGCGGGTACTAAGATTTCGCATGAGATGGATTATTTAGAATCGTGGAAAAAGAATTATCTAGAATCCAATTCATGGTTTCAGGCAAGCCTATTTGGCAAAAAACGATTTGAGCTTGGAAATGCATTTGAAGTTTATGCAGGACCACAGTTGGGCGTGAGCTGGATGAGGTCTTCAAAAGTAAACATGGAAACTACCAACAATAAAGGCTTAGTAGTAGAGCAGGATAGTAAGAATGGCTTGGATACGCGCAACCGATTGCAGCCCATGTTTGGATTGTTGGCCGGTGTTGAGTACAAGCTGGAAAAGGCTACGATTGGACTACAGGGAGGATTTAATTGGTTTGGTTCAACAACGGTTATGGGGGATCAACGTTTGGCCGATGAGGACTTTATTTTTAGCACGCAGTATATTAACGATGATGTTAAAATGCGCGTTTTTACCTTGTCGATAACTATAAGTGGACCCATTTTACATTCCATTAAAAGCTCGAAGTAGGAGTAGATCTCAATTTTGATTTCGACTGATATTCTTAATAGTTTTTGGTGGATGGCATCGGCATTTAAAAAATGAGGCAAGGTGGTGCTGGTTCATTTCCATTTAGAAACATCGCTAAACATTACGGATTGTAATTACCTTGAGCATCAGCTCGTAGAATGAATGGATCATGGAATTCTTTACCGTTGCCAAAAGCAGTAGTCATTCCCGTAAAGAAGTAACTGCCATCCGTTTGTTGATTTCCATCGGTAAATAAGTTCGAACCAGGAATATCAAATACCTTCGAGAACGCCACTTCACCCGTTTTAGTTAATCGAACAACAAATGAATTTTCGTTCGATGTGCCCGTTGTTAAACACGATCCGGTTACAATTAAGCTACCATCTTCGGTTTCTCTTATGCTCATAGGGGTAACTCCACCAATGCCAACGGTAACTTCAGTTTTCCATTCCAAGTCGGCGTTTGCATTGGATTTGATCACTTCAAACCCTGTTCCTTCTGTACCAATTTGGCTAAATCCAACATGACCTTCAGCCACCAAAAGGGCTACACCGTTATCGTTGGTGGGTATGGAAGCATTCAAGTAATCATGCTCATGGTTTTCTTGCAAATCGAAGATGGTTACATTAAGGTCTGCCGTATTTAATTTTATTTTGGCAACAAAAGCTTTGGCAGGATCTCCCCATTGCCACGGATTGGGATAGATGTTCCCAGCAAAGGTAATTTCGCCGTTTTCTATGCGAACAGCGCTGATGAAAAGCACCTTCCCGCCCATGCGTGAGTCACTTATTGCAACACTGAACGTTGTGTTTCCATTCTGATCAAAGCCTTGTATGCGATTATCTCCAGCTCCACCCGTTCCCTGGCCGTTGGTACTGCCCACATAATAGAGGCCATCATCTCCATCGATAACCGATGAAAAAAACGCAAATTTTGTACCGGTTATATCTGGTCTAAAATTATTATCAACGAGCACATCGCCCGCATCATTTACAATGGCAATATTCCCAGAAGTCCAGCTGCTGATCAAATGATTTCCGTTATTCAACGTGGTTCCACGAGGAAAGGTTTGTTCATTGAATTTAATTTCTTTTTGCCATTCAACCGATCCAAAGGCATTGGTCCTTGTTAAGAACATACTCCTTGCATCATCCTTTCCATCATTTTGGCTCGAGGCAATTACAAAGCCTTTATCAGCCGTTTGTCCGATATAGCCGCAAAATTCGGCATTCTGATTACCATACTTTTTTAGGAAATAGGTGCGCTCATCGTCGTTCTTAGCCACTTCATCGGAGCAAGAAGTTAGGCTCAGCAAAATCGAAGCGATGAACAAAAAACACAAACGATTTGTCCAAGTTGAAGCGTAGGTTTTAAAGCGATTATTCATGAGTTATATCCCCCGTATTATTAATTGCATAATGTAAAATTTTAGTATTGCCAACAACAGGGTCTTTGCTAAAGCCACCAATTCTCCAACCTAAATCAGTTTTGTAACCCACAATTGCTCGTTGGAAGCCATTATCACTACCTGCATAACTTGTCCAACCAATTTCACTGGCGCCATTTAATCGTAGGACCATGAGTTTAGAAAGCCCAATATTCGTACTATTACTTTCGGGGTAAGAACCTCCAAAAAGTAAAAAACCATCCTTGCCATCGGAAGTAAAATTGCTTATTAATATTAGGCCTTGACCTTTGATTTTATTTTCAGAAACGACGTTCATTTCCGCATCGAGTTGAACAACATGTGCATAGGCAGGTATGCCATCTTCTTCTCGTTCTTGAGCCCAAATATATCCCGTTGGAGTGCTAAGAAGGTGAAAAGGTAGGAATAACGGGTCCCAATTGGATGATCTTCTAAATTCCGTATAAATGCGCTCTTTAACTTTTCGCGGAACGATTCGCTCATCCACTTCAATTAGGTAAGGAACATACTTATTTACCTCAGATGAAAAAGAACTCGGACTGCAAACACCACCAATCAAAATCTTGTTTTCATCCAGAATTGAAATGGATTTTCCTATATCGTGCCAAGCGCCAACTTCAAAGGCTTTGCGCCAAATGATCTCACCATCAGCAGAAAGTTTCATTACCAACGTATTTGCGCTACTTGGTGAATAATCCCCGGTAACATAGATGCTCCCATCGGATTTTTCTAAAGCCTTCGTTAATAACTGACCAGCATCGTGAAGGTATGCCTTCTCCCAAAACACATAACCGGTGCTTGAAAATTTAACGGCGTATCCTGCACTGTTGGTCGAGATTGCGCCAAATTTTCTTGAAGTGGTGGAGCCAACTGCAACGAAATTTCCGTCGGCGGTTTCAATAACACAGAAAAACTTCTCTCTACCATCGGCTTCTCCATACATCTTGTGTGAAAGAAGAGAGCCATCGGGTGAAAGAATCACAGCAAAAGCATCTTGTTCAGAAGTTCCAACATATACTTGATTTCCGTTTTTGGTAACTAGGGCATCTTGAACAAATTCATCGCCATTTAGGGTTACGAAGTGAATTACAGATTTAGAATCGGGTGCATCAACTTCTCGGTCTTTGCAACCGGAGAACAGAATAGTTGTACATAGAATGGCAAATAAGGGCAACGATTTCATAGAGAACTTTTTGTTGATTTACACATTTTGAAAACCAAAAATATAAAAAAAACCACGAAAAGACGAAGCCACCTCTTTAAATGAAGAAAATAATGCGGCGTTCAGTTTAAATAGTTAGGTGAAAAAGAACTAATTCTTTGATCAATCCTGTCAAGTGACCAATCTGTTATAACAAAATATTTCGATGCAATCAAAACAAAATCACACGCTAAATCGATCTTTTTGAATGCGTTAAATTTCAAATGCCATTATTGAGAAAGGCAGCGGATTTGTACTGTTTGTAACCCGCTAAAAATTTAACGCTGAGTAACTTGTCGGATTACAAAGACTATGGAGCTTTATTTAAGCGAACGCGTAACGTATGCATCTTCGTAGAAATCACTATTTTTACATGTAACTCAAAAAACATCACACTATGGTTTGGTTAAGAAAAATATACATGCTGTTGGCTATAAGTATTTTAAGCACAATGCTTTACGCCCAAAACATTGGTATAAATGAAACCGGAAGTCTTCCGGAATCATCCGCAATGCTGGATGTTAATTCAAAGACAAAAGGTTTACTGGTTCCTAGGTTATCAAAGGCTGAGAAATTAGCCATCACAACGCCCGCCAACGGACTGCTGGTTTATCAAACCGACGACACCATTGGGTTTTGGTATTTCGAACAGAATAGATGGATTCCGGTAATGTGGTCGATTACAGCGGGCAAGGGATTGAATGGGGGACAAATCTTATCCAACGGAACAATCGATCTTGCAAACACAGGAGTTACATTGGGCACCTACGGCAACAAAGACAGCTTTCCAATTTTTACCGTGAACAGCACTGGGCAGCTCACCTTTGCTGGAATGTTGCCCATAGTAGATAACGATGCCACGAATGAAATTCAGCACTTTATCTTTCGCAATGATACGCTCTATTTAACCAGTGATACCCTCGGAATTCCATTCAAAGATCAAGACAGCACCAATGAAATACAGCACTTAAGCTTTCGAAACGACACCTTGTTTTTGAGCAAGGATTCGTTTGTTGTGATGTCTAAATTTGATCAAGATTGGATTGGCTACAATACCGGAAAGATGTACAATGGTTCGTTTAATGATCGGGTTGGAATTGGAACCACTAATCCAGAATTTGCATTGAGTATTGAACGTGCAGGAGCCTTTGCCGATGGTGGTATAATGGCCAAGGGATTTGTGAATTATGGCACGGTACTTTCCACAACCGGAGCGGGTACACGCATGATGTGGTATCCAAGGAAGGCTGCCTTTCGAGCCGGCTATGTGAATGGCAATCAATGGGATAATGACAGCATTGGATTGTATTCTACTGCATTTGGAAGTGGAAACAAAGCGCTCGGTCTCTATTCAACATCTTTTGGCCTTTCCAATTCCGCAACGGGTTCAGCATCATGGGTTTCGGGTGGTTACTCTGCAGTTACCGGCAATTATGCCATGTCGAGTGGATATTTCAACGAAGTATCCGGCTTGTATTCCTTTGCTCAAGGTTATTACGATTCGGTAAGTGGAACAGCTTCTACTTCATTTGGGTATTTAAACAACGTTTCGGGAAATTATTCATCATCGTTCGGACGTCAAAACAAAGCCACTGGAGACTATGGGACCACGGCTGGTTTTTATAATAACAACGCTGCTTACTGTGGATTTGTGATAGGTTATAACAATAAGAACACCGGAAATTACTCGATGGTGGGAGGGAGCCAAAGCATGGTTTCTGGACAGTACGCCATTGCATATGGTTACCTCGATTCAACTACCGGAAACTTTGCCACCACCTTCGGAACTAGAAATATGGCATCAGGCAGTGCTTCAACAGCGCTCGGATCTTGGAATGTTTCGGATGGGAATTCCTCATTTTCGGCCGGTTATCTCAACAAGGCAAACGGCGATTACTCCATTGCCTTGGGGCGCTCAAATACGGTAAATGGCAGTTCAGCCTTTGCCATTGGGTATAACAACGTGGCTAGTAACGTTAGCAGCCTTGCGTTGGGTTACAATTCCAAATCGGTTGGTTCGAGCTCAATAGCGATTGGAAACTCGGATTCGGCAACCAATACGTACTCCATTGCCATTGGCCTCTTAGTAAAATCATCTGGTGTTGGTGCAATATCCTTCGGCACTCAATCAATGGCCATAGGCGATTATTCCATGGCATATGGGCGGTCCGATTCGGCCACAGGAACTAATTCCATCGCGTTTGGATCATATAACAAAGCAACAGCAAGCTTTGCAACTGCCGTTGGTGCGTATAATACGGCTTCTGGATATGGTTCACTGGCTCAAGGGTTTCTATCAAGTGCAAGTGGCTCGTATTCAACATCAAAAGGGTATGGGGCACAAGCCACTGGAAATTATGCCAACGCGATGGGCTACATAAATAAGGCTACGGGCAACTATTCAACAGCAATAGGCACCTATTCATATGCCAGTGGATTGTACGCCATGTCGATTGGGTATGCAGATTCAGCCATTGGGAGTTACTCGAAAGCTATGGGTTATTACACGGAAGCAAGAGGTATTGGATCCATATCCATCGGAAACCGGGCTATAACCACGGGCAACAATTCATATGCCATTGGCTACTATGATTCAGCAACGGCAGCATATGCCACAGCTTTAGGTGCATACAACAAGGCCAAAGCGAACTATTCTACCGCTATTGGTTCGTATAACTCAGCTACGGGATATGGTGCATTTGCTCAAGGATGGTCTTCCGAAGCAAGTGGTGCTTATTCTATTTCGGAGGGATTCTATTCTAAGGCGACTGGAACCTATTCCAGGTCGTATGGATATTATTCCGTGGCATCCGGAGATTATTCAGCAGCATATAATTCTCGTTGTCAAGCCACCGCAAGCCATGCACTAGCCTTTGGTTACGGGGATACAGCCAGTGGAATTTACAGCTCGGCAATGGGGTATCGCAGTCATGCAAGTGGCAGTTATTCATCAACATTTGGTGCCTATGTGAATACTTCAGGATATCAAGGTGCAATGATTTTGGGTGATATTAGCACGGCAACCGTTACCAAGAACTCAGTTAATAATCAGTTCATGTCGCGTTTTGCAGGAGGCTACGTGTTGTATTCTAACGCTGCGCTCACCACAGGTTTGAGTTTAGCGGCAGGTGGAACCAGCTGGAGCTCTGTTTCTGATCGCCGTGCGAAAGAAGACATTGCAAATTGTGGCTATGGCTTGGCTGAAGTGCTTCAATTGCGACCATCCCAATACAAATACAAAGGCAATCAAAATACGAACCTTGGCTTCATTGCTCAAGAAGTGTTGAAGGTGGTACCCGAAGTGGTCGATGTTCCAGAAGATGATGATCAGCTCATGAGCATTCGGTATTCGGAGTTGATACCCATATTAACCAAGGCCATTCAGGAATTGGCAAATGAAAACGAAGCGTTGCGCTTTCAAATTCAAGACCAGAAATTAGATATGGATCTCATAAAATCAACATTGGCCACTATGTCTAACCCTAATTTGGATGCCGAGTGAAAGCATTGAAAATATGTATTGTTTGTTGGTTGGGGTCCATGGGCATAATTGGTCAAAATACACGCGCTCAAGGACTTGTTCAAGCGGGTGGCTACATCGTCTTTAGCAATGGGCCGTATCTCATAATTGACGGAACGCAAGGACATTACTATGATACGCTTTCGGGAATGATACAAGTGGAAGACGCAGGATTTATAGATGTGCCTGGCAATTGGACGAATATGAGCGTCACCAACGTATTTAACAAGAACTTTGGGATGGTAAACCTTACAGGAGGTATTCAAAATATTCAGGGCAACAATTTTACGGCCTTTCCTTCTTTAAATTTACTCGGTAACGGCAATAAACACTTGCGTGTCAATACTCTTGTGGGTGGAGGATTCGGTACAGGAGGTAACGGAATTATGGCGTGCAACGATCATTTACTTTTTCTAAACGGCCAACAATTAACAATTAACAATCAATTAAACACGGCAATTAGCGCCGTTACTGGAGGCATTGTTTCCGAAACAAATGCTGCAACCGGTTATGGCAGTGTGCGTTGGGTTTGTAGAGAAAAAGTCGGAAACTATGTAGTACCTTTTACATCCCTTCTTGGCCAACGCATCGAATACACGCTTAACGTTTCAACGGCTGGGGTGAATACCACAGACAATGGCTATTTCTCTGTGTCAACTTTTCCTACCCTAACTTCGGCCAATCCCAACAACCGACCACTGCCAAGTTCGGTTATAAACACCTTCAATGAATACGGCAGAGAAAACGCAGGCTTGATGGCCGATCGGTTTTACATTGTTTCCACAGGTGCCTTTGCCCAAAATCCAACCGCAACTTCCACATTCAGCTACCTGGATGCCGAAATCGATGCATCCAATGGAAGTACCAATACAATCAATGCGCCAAATTTGCGACCAATTCATTACGATGTTGCGAATAATTCTTGGGATTATCTCGGCACAGGTGTAAGCAATCCGGGATTAAAAACGGTTACTGGTTCAGCTAATAAATACAGAGGCATCTTTACCTTGGCAGATACTACGATTTGTCCAACGGCAATGTTTGTTTGGGATGGAAACTGTGAAAACGATCCGGTTCAATTTACCGATCAAAGCATCGGTAATGGCACCAGCTTAGAGCGCCATGCTTGGGACTTTGACAATGGTTTAACTTCCAACTTGCAAAACCCAACCAGCTATTTTAATTCGGCAGCTTTATACAACGTGAAACTCATAGTTACGGCTTTGAGTGGATGCGAGGATACGGTGGAACAAGCTGTAAACATTGATGCACGAGCCGTGGCTGATTTTGTGTACGACGATGAACCATTGGTTGGAATACCGGTCCAATTTACTGAAACCACCATCAACACTACCACGTTTTACTGGGATTTCGACGATTTCAACACGTCGAACATGGCCAATCCAATGCACACCTTCGAAAATGAAGATTCCTTCCAAGTATTGTTAATAGCCAATAATCCTGCAAATTGTCCGGATACCATTCGCAAACGGTTGGAAGTTTGGCAACCTTCCTTATTCTTAATTCCAAACGCCTTTAGTCCGGGCTTTAAGGATGACCTTAACAATACCTTTGGGCTCACTACACTGCAACGTATTTCTGAGTTCGAGATGCATATTTACAACCGCTGGGGAGGGTTGATTTTTGTGTCTGACAATATTTCGAAAAAGTGGGATGGCAACTATATGGGGACTGAAGTTATGGACGGAAGCTACTTTTATACCATTCGCTTCATCGACCGGCAACTCTTCATTCACAATTACCATGGAACCATAACCTTAATGAGGAATTAGCGGCTTGCAATTAAATTAGATGCTTTAATCTTTGCGAACAACCTAGCTTGCATTATGTTACATTAAATAAGAATGCTTAGTCACAAAAAATATATATGGGCATCTGTAATTAAAATTGAAACATGAAAGATGAAAAACTCGCAGTGCTTATCGACGCAGATAATGTTCCGTATGCCTACGTTAAAGAAATGATGGACGAAATTGCCAAATACGGCAATCCAACCATTAAAAGAATATATGCCGATTGGACCATGCCAACCGTTTCGGGTTGGAAAAAAGTTTTGCTCGAAAATGCGATAACACCCATTCAACAATACAGCTATACCAAAGGAAAAAACTCGAGCGATAGTGCCTTGATTATTGATGCTATGGACTTGCTCTATTCCAAAAAAGTAAGTGGGTTTTGCATTGTTTCGAGCGACAGTGACTTTACCCGACTGGCAACGCGTTTGCGCGAAGCCGCCATGTTTGTAATTGGAATTGGCGAACGAAAAACCCCACGACCCTTCATAACGGCTTGCGACAAGTTTATTTATTTGGAAATTCTGAAGAAAGACAAAGAAGCCGAACCCCACGAACAAGTAAACAAACAGAACCAACCCAAAAATGAAAACTCTTCGGTGGGCAAAATT
>JBLHHI010000111.1:0-10952 GCA_047614125.1 Bacteroidia bacterium
CCGCTTTACACTTTTGAAAAGCGATTTTCATCGTAAAAATTACTCGAAAGGGCCCGCCCTGTCTTCGCAATTTTTACTCGAAACTCACTGTTCACAAGCGTTCTGAATTCAAAAGATTAAGGTTCTTTGACAGTTTACTTCCAATGTTGTACCTTGCCTTCCAAATTAATTCGCGCTATGAAAATCAGAATAGGAGGCGTTCCAGAACATTTTAATTATCCATGGCATGAAGCCATTAAAGATGGGAGCTTTAGCAACCTTGGCTTGGAAGTAGAGTGGCAAGATGTACCGGGCGGAACGGGCGCAATGAACGCAATGTTGCGGGAAGGAAGTCTTGACCTTGCCGTGGTTCTAACCGAGGGCATTGTTGCCGATATAATTAACGGCAACCCATCGTTAATTGTCCAGAAATTTATTAAATCGCCGCTCATTTGGGGGATTCATTCCGGACATGCTTCGGAAGTACATAATGAGAGCGATTTCTCAAAGCTTCGTTTTGCCATTTCCAGAAATGGCAGCGGGTCGCACATAATGGCCATGGTAGAGGCCAAAAACAGAGGAGTACTACTGAAGCCCAACCAATTGGTGGTATGCAAAAACTTTGATGGTGCTGTTGATGCTTTGAACTCGAATACCGCAGATTTGCTTCTTTGGGAAAAGTTTACCTCCAAACCAACGGTAGATGCCGGCACCCTAAGGAGAATTGGTGAAACCGTAACTCCTTGGCCGTGCTTTGTAATTGCGGCCCGCCAAGAACTTTTGGTGAAAAATCCGGATAAGGTTTGGAACTTGCTTTGGATGATACGAAAGATCAGTAGGCACTTTATGAACAATGAAAAAGCCGAACAAATCATTTCCGAGCAGTATGGTTTGTCGCTTGGCGATGCATACACTTGGTTTAACAAGACCGAATGGGAACAAGACGTGTATATTTCCAAAAAAATGCTCAATAATGTGATTAACACCTTACACGATCTGAATGCCATTACTCGAAAGGTGGACGCGGAAGAGCTTTGTTGGAATCGATCCATCGTTTATTGAGAAACAACGTTTACCTTTATGAAGAATCTTGTATGTATTTGAAAGTTAACCTAAAATAAATCGCATGAAAACAACATCTTTAATGAATGTATTGGCACTTTGTTTGATCATTGGCTCAACCAGTTGCCACCACAAAAAAAACAACGCAGAAGCGGATCGTTCGCAGCTCAATTTAGTAAATGAGTCGTCTCAAAGCCACGATGATGAAGATGGATACGAAGCCGATGAAGCAAAATCCACCTATTCAAAGCCTGACAACTCGGATCAAATTACAGTAACAAACATGAATGGCGCTGTGGGTTACAGTACTTTTGCCAATGCTGATGCCACCACTACAACATCCATTCAAAAACGGGTTTACGATGATCATGGGCAGCAGTTAAAAGAAGCTGAGGTAGCCGAAATTGAAGAACGCTTGGCGGCTACCAACGATAAGATCATCAAAACCGCCGAGCTTGGTTACGAATTGTACAACTACGATCGAGATAAGCACTCCTTTTTTAGATCCATAAAACAATATGGGGGATATGTTAGTAGAGAGAATGAAGTGCGCGATGCATATTCCATTCGAAACGATATTCAAATCCGCGTTCCAAATCGATATTTCGAAAAGTTGGTAGCAGCAATTTCCAATGGCGACAGCATCAAAAAGGTGGATTATCGACGCATTAAGGCCACCGATGTTGGCGAAGAGTTTACCGATTTGGTGAGCCGCATCAAAACTAAAAAAGCGGTGGAAGCCCGGTACCAGGTAATTTTGCGAAGTGCCACAAAAATTCCAGACATCTTGGCCGTGGAAGACCAAATTCGAATCATACGAGAAGAGATAGAATCGAAAGAAGGCCGATTGAAGTTTTTGAGCGATCGCATTGGATTATCTACGATAAATTTAACGCTGTATGAAAACATTGAGCAACCCAAAGGCAAGAAATTTGAAAAGCCCGGTTTTTTCACAAAACTCTGGGAAGCCGTTAAAACAGGAGCCGAAGGCGTTTTAAATGTGATCATCGCCTTGGCCTTTCTATGGCCACTTTGGCTGGCAATTGGCGGACTTGCGTACATTTTAATTCGCAAAAAGGAGATTTTCAAAAAGAAATTGTAGCGCAACCTATCGGTTCTCTTCGGAGGTTGGTCTTGTTCATTTATTTTTGCACTTCATAAGGGTTTAAAAAAACACGCAAAAGATGAGCAAAACGGAAGAGTTTAGATCGGTAATAGAAACTGGGTATACGTTTAAAGGCGACTCCATAGTTCTGGGAACCAGTATGTTAGATGGAGAAGCCTTGGTGAGCAACCAAGTTAAGGCTCCGTTAAAAACTTTTAACCGCCACGGCTTAATTGCCGGAGCAACCGGTACCGGCAAAACAAAAACGTTGCAAAACATTGCCGAGCGCCTATCCGAAAAAGGGGTGCCCGTTTTGTTAATGGACATAAAAGGGGATTTGAGTGGATTAACTCAGCCCGGAAATCCGCATCCAAAAATTGACGAGCGCCATGAAAAGATTGGTACGGCATGGGTAGCTCAAGGGTATCCGTGTGAATTATTAACCATATCCGAACAAGAAGGTGCTCGTATGCGAGCAACCATCAGTGAGTTTGGACCCGTTTTACTTTCGAAAATCTTAGAATTAAACGACACACAGGAAGGAGTTGTTTCGGTGGTATTTAAGTATTGCGACGATCATGGATTTCCGTTGTTGGACATCAAAGATTTTCGCAAAACGTTGCAATGGATATCCAACGAAGGGAAAGAAGACGTTGAAAAGAACTACGGCTTGGTTAGCTCTTCATCGGTGGGTGCTATCATGCGAAAACTCTTGACCATTGAAGAACAAGGTGCCGATTTATTCTTTGGCGAAAAATCGTTTGATATAGATGATTTGATGCGCACAGATCGCGATGGCAAAGGTTACATCAGCATTTTGCGTTTGGATGACATTCAATCCAAACCAAAACTTTTTAGCACCTTCATGTTGTGTTTATTGGCTGAAATATACGAGTCGATGCCAGAGCAAGGGGATGCGGACAAGCCAGAGCTTGTAATCTTTATTGATGAAGCTCACCTCATCTTCGACGAGGCTTCGAAGGCACTGATGTCGCAGATTGAAACCATTGTTAAGCTCATACGATCTAAGGGAATTGGGTTGTTTTTTGTCACTCAGAATCCAACCGATGTACCCGATGCTGTTTTGAGCCAATTAGGCATGAAGGTGCAACATGCTTTACGAGCGTTTACGGCTAAAGATCGAAAGGCCATAAAGTTAACGGCAGAAAACTATCCAATTACAGAGTTTTACGACACCGACGACGTGTTAACCAAGTTGGGTATTGGAGAGGCCATAATTACAGTTTTGAACGAAAAAGGTATTCCTACGCCCTTGGTTCACACCTTGTTAACAGCCCCTTCTTCCAGAATGGATGTGATTAACAATAAAGAAAAAGCGGCGATAATTTCCGAATCGAAGTTGGTTAAGAAATATTCTGAAAACATTGATCGCGAAAGCGCGTATGAAATGTTGGAAGAGCGTATGGAGAAACTGGAAAAACGCGAAGAAAAGGAACAAAAAGCGGCCACAGGTAAAAAACGCAGCTCACGCCGACCCGAAAAATCAATGTTCGAAAAGGTAACGGGAAGTGTTACTGGTAGAATGATCATACGAGAAGTAACTCGAGGGTTACTTGGAGTTCTTGGAATCAAATCGAGCAGAAGATAATTCGTTCGTTTTTATCGATCAAAACGAGGCAGAAAAAACACATTTACAAAAGAAGTTGAAAGATGCGTCTCTTTGATTTAGGTTAAATCCATTTTGATTTGTTCCTTGATTTCAGCCATTCCAAGGGTGTAGCATGATCTGCACCGTGCTTCGTAAAGATCCTTTTCTCCGAGTTCTACCGTTTGATTGTTGTCTACTTTTTTAAAGGTATACGATGCAGTATCACCACATTTCATGCAGATTGCTTGAACCTTCGTTACGTACTCGGCCATGCTCAACAAGGTGGGCATTGGGCCAAATGGTTTAGCTCGATAATCCATATCCAAGCCCGCAACAATTACTCGTATTTTCTTGCTGGCAAGTTTGTCGCAAACCATCGGCAAGTGTTCGTCAAAGAATTGAGCTTCATCAATGCCAACAACATCTTCGTTGGTTAATCGAGCCAAAATCTCGAGCGAGGAGCTCACCGGAATGGATCCAATCTTATTGGCATCGTGTGATACCACTTGCTCGTCATCGTACCTTATATCGATGGAAGGCTTAAAAATTGTGGTATGCAGGTTGGCAATTCTAGCGCGTTTTATTCGTCGGATTAGCTCTTCGGTCTTGCCCGAAAACATGCAACCACACACGACTTCAATCCATCCCTTTTCTATTTTCGACTCAATAAACATCTACTCCATCCTTGTGTATGCGCAAATGTACACCGAAACAAAAGCTTTTAAAATATAAACCCATCACTTAACAACTGCATACTACTTTTGTCGTTTCAACATAGGAAGTGTTAAGGATGTCAGCGCATCCAAACAAAGAAAACAGATTAATAAAGAGCAAATCAATGTCTAGCGAAGAACTGCATCAAAAAATAAGCGACGTACTCGAACTCATCGAAATAAACAACAATCGATTGGCGCTCAATACATCCACGTACGAAATGGATTTAGATCAGTTGCGAGCTCACATCTTAGAGCTCTATACCTGCTTAGACAAGTTGCAGCTGGCCATTGTTAAAGATCGCAGCAAGCCATCAGCAACTGCAGGTGCTCCAGAGACCGTACAAATACCAAAAGAAGTACCGAAGGAAGTAAAGCCGATTGAACCGCCCGTAAAATCAGAACCCGTTGCAGAAAAAATTGAAGAATTGCCCGCTCAACCAGAACCTATTGTAGAGGCACCTAAGGTGGAAAGCAAACCCGTTTTCACCCCAGAAGTGTACGTTCCGGATCCAGAGTCCGTGCATCAAGTTGTTGATGAAGAAGAGATTCCTGAGCCTGTGATTACCGCGGTTAAGGTTCCTACTCAAAACCCGGAAACTCTTGCGAAGAAAAAATCCACTCAGGATGCTGAAGCCAATGGTGATATATATTCAAAGCTTAAATACAGCAAGCTCGAAAGCATTAAAAAAGGCATAAATATTTCGAAGCGCTATGAAATTCAGAATGAATTATTTGGAAACGCACCGGAAAACTATAACGAGGCCATCAAAAAGCTCGACGGTCAATCAAGTTTAGCCGAAGCCTTTGCCGTTCTAGATGTAGAACTCGGAGCCGCTTTGGGATGGGATCCAGAAGATGCCTTGGTTGAAGAACTTCGAACCTTGCTCATACGACGTTACATATAGCGGAGCGACGATGCCAAACATGTGAAGCTTGGCTAAATCTTCACTTTTTTCCTAACTTTGTGTTGTGAACCAAACCAAACTGTGGGGGCAAAATCCTTTTGCTCGAATCTTATTATGGCTAATAATTGGCTATATTTTAGCGGAGCTTGCTCCGAATAATCACACCGTTTATCTTATTATCTTAATAGGTCTCGTAGGTATTGTTGGACTGCTTAATTTTGGAACATCCTCAGCACAAGCCTATCATTATCGATGGCTAAAAGGACTGCTAATAGCCCTCTGTTTAATTGTTGGCGGCTTCAATTATGCCATGCACTCCAAGCCTCAGCATCGGCCCAATTACTTTGCACATAAGCTGTCCTCGTTGTCGTCCAACACCTTGCTCGTTAAGGTTATCGAGAACAAATCCAATAAAAGGTCAAAGCTTCAAAAGCTGGTTGTTGAAGTTAAAAAAGTACGAACGAAGAAAGGCTTTGTTAGCGGCAATGGAAGAATGCTGCTTCAACTGGATTTGCAGGGCAAATTAGGTCCAAAGCCTGGCGAGGATTTGCTGGTTTTTGGCAAGGTGGATTCAACGGTTGATCGCAGCCTAATCCACACATTTAGTTACGCGGCATATTTGGCGCAGCTGAACATCTATCACAGAGCTTATGTAGATTCCGGTGGGTTTTACAACTTGGGCAATTCGAGCAAACTTCCTTTCAGAACCATGGTGTTCGACCTCCAATCCAACCTAGCCGAACGCTTAAAAAGTGCGGTGCGAGATTCTACGGCACAATCCATTTTAATGGCGCTAATTTTAGGTAATAAGTCGAACTTGGATGCGGAAGTACGCACCACGTTTAGTCAAACAGGAACCTTGCACGTTTTGGCCGTAAGCGGATTGCATGTTGGAATTATTTACTTGGTTTTGTCTTTTGTATTAAATCAATTGCGAATAAAAAGAAGAGTATTTCATTTGCTCCTAACCCTGCTTGGTTTATGGTTGTTTGCCGTTGTTTCGGGCTTATCCCCTTCGGTATGTAGGGCCAGCTTTATGTTTTCCATTCTCTCCATTGGCAAGAACCTAAAAAGGCCGTCCAACGCGTATAATACGCTGGCAGCATCTGCAAGCATCTTGCTAATTATTAACCCAATGAACTTAGTTAGTATGGGGTTTTGGTTTTCACATTTGGCTGTTTTAGGTATAGTGTTTTATACCCCCTTCTTTATGGCAATTCTTCCAACTGGCAATCTTTGGCTGTTCCGGGTAAAGCAGCTTTTGTGTGTTTCACTTTCCGCTCAACTCATCATCTTTCCGCTCAGCGTTTACTTCTTCCACCAGTTTCCTTGGATGTTTTTAGTTTCAAATCTCATCGTAATTCCTCTAATAACCCTTCTTTTATACGTAGGGCTCTTGTTGGTGGCAACGTCGCCTTTCGCAATTCTATCATCCTTCATAGGCAAGATCTTTGAAGCCTTGTCGAACGCCTTAATTACCAGTTTACAAAAAATCGAGGATCTGTCTTTTAGCAACAGCGAGAACATTTACTGGTCAATTAGTACGTGTGTTTTGGTCTACCTTTTAATTATACTACTTACTCGTCTCCTGTTTTTTAGATCAAAAGCTTTGCATTGGATGGGCGTGTTGTTGCTGTGTTGTTTGTTAAGTTTTCAAAAAATGCACAATGAGCGTGCAGTATATACCCAACACAAATTGCACATACTGGAAACCAGAAATGGAATGAATGCCTTTCTTTTCGAACATGGAACAGTGCGTATGCTTTATCCCGTTGATCTTGAATCGTATCAATGGCAGAACCAAATTGAGCCCTATTTGCTTGGGGAAGGTTTTGAGATTGTGAAAGACCCGATGCTGGAAGTCTATGAAGATTCTATACCAAGGTTAAACAAAGGTGTAGGCAACATTCTAAAAGATGCTTATATCCAATACAATACGTTTCGGATTTATGTATTCAATGCAACCACTCATGTTTCCTTATCTGAAATAGATACTTCAAGCTTTGATGTATTGGTACTGAACAAAACGTATCTAAATCAAAAAGATGTTGACTGGCTGGAAGAGCTAAATGCTAAAAAGCTCGTTGTTATGAAGCAGAGCACATTGCATTATTTGCAGCAAAATACACCAAGAGTGGAAGGCATAATGGCCTCCCAGAGGGCACATTACCGATCCGAACTCGTAGTACTTCCGTTCAAGATGGGAAGGGGATAATGTGCTGTAAGTATGGCGCAGCATCATATTTCAATTGCAAAAGACTGATATGCCGGGTGGAAAAATGTCATGTTTCCATCCCTTTCATAGTTCTATTGTACAAGCATTGTATGTATAATTGTTTTTGCCAATCAAATTATGTTATATTTGGCGCTCGAGTTTGGTAAAAGCTCACGAGTAGGTAATTTATTTATTAACAAAACAAGTAGAAAATGGAAAAACATTACAAGAGAAATTGGCTTTCATCTTATTATCGTGTCCTAGTTCTTTCGTTGACGGTGCTCTTTGCATCCTCGATGGCTATGGCGCAGATTAGTGGTAACTTTACCATTAACAAGGGTGCTGCAGCCAGCAGCACAAACTTCCAAAGCTTTGCGGCTTTTAAAACAGCTCTTGGTAGCGGCGTCTCTGATGCCGTAACCGTAAACGTAGTTAAAGGCTCCGGTCCTTACACCGAAAAGATTAGCTTTACGGCTGTTAGTGGTGCAAGTGCTACAAACACCATCACCATTATTGGTAATGGCGAAGAAATCACAACCAGTTCATCTGGTTATGTTATTCAGTTCAATGGAGCTGATTATTTCACACTTGATGGTTTAGTAATTGACCATACCGGTACCGGTAGTGGTACACGTTGCGTTCACTTTAGAAGTGGTGCCGATTACAACACCGTTAAAAACAGTGAATTAATCATTTCCAACTACGGGAGTACGAGTAACTCTACGGCGTATGTTGCTTTTTCAAATAGCAACACATCCAACACCTCAACGGGTGAGCACGGTGCGCACAACCTAGTTGACAACAACACCATGCACGGTGGTTCAAGTACAAAAGGTCCATATTATGGTATTGTTGATTACAGATCAGACAATGGCTCATTGGATAACAACCAATTTACAAACAATGACATTCGCGACGTATATTACTACTTCACGTATTTCAGATACTGTAACGGTGTTCAAGTAGTTGGCAACAACCTTCACCACAACCGAAGCAATTCATCGTATGGATATGCTTTTTACGGGTATTACATGGGTACTTCTACTGTTGCTAACAGATTTGATAACAACGACATCCACGATATCGATGGCAACTACGCATATGCGGGTTACTTCTATCGTTCCGCTGGAACAACAGCTAACCCAACGAGTATGAGTGGAAACAAATTTCACGACAACTCTGGTTTGTATTGCTATGGATTTAGAATGTATTACTACTGCGACAATGCAGAAGTAAACGACAACGAAATCTACAATAACTCTGCAGATTACTATATGTACTACGGCGTTCAAACGTATTATTCAACGAATGTTACCATGAATGGAAACTCTGTTCATGACAACACTGCTGGATATTACATGTATTATGCATTTTACTTTTACTACTGCAGCGACAGTGAAATGTTGAACAATTCGTTTTACAACAATGCAGCTGGATATGGCAATCTTTATTGCTTGTACAACGGATATTGTGACAACACAACCATTGCCCACAACACATGGGTAATTATGGACGATGTTGATTATTACAACTACATCCTTTACGTATACTATTACCAACCACCAACAAATTTGAAGATTCACAACAACATCTTGCAATTCAAAAGTGCAACAGGTTTCGGATACCAGTATCCAATCTACTGTTACTATAACACCGACAAAATTGATTGGGCCAACAACGTTGTAAATGATTTATCGGGTGGTACCAAGTACTACTATGCGAACAACGCTACGTATTCTTCATTTAGCGCTTGGGCTGCTGCTGCAGATGATAACACATCTATCGAAGCTGATCCTAAGTTTGTTAACTTATCTGCCGGTAACATCAAGCCAAGCAACCCAGTTATTTCAAACATGGGTACGCAAGGCTTAGCAGATAAAGATGCTGCTGGTGTTACACGTACGGCTTGTGGTCCAGATCCTGGTGCTTATGAGTTTACGGTTAATCACACTGCCTCTAACTTTACCTTTGCTGCTACAGATGAATGTGGTGGATACATGGAAGAAATCACGTTTGATTTTACCAACGGTACTGCAGTTGCAATGACCGACGTTGAAGTTTTCTATCAAATCAACGGTGAAACACCTGTAATTGAGACTATTGATAGTGTACCAGCTAATTCAACGGTAACCTACTCGTTCGATGCAATTCCTGAATTTAATACCGCAGGAACCAACACCGTTGAATGTGGATTGCTTTGCGATGACAACACTGCAGACAATGTATTAACGAAATACATCGACATCACTCCTTCTCCATCTGGATTTACCTTAGATGAAGGTACTACGTTCCCAGGGTATTTCCGTCAAGGAGCATCGGGTGGTAAAATGACCAACCCAGATGTTACCGTTCCTGGTCAAGAAATTGAATACGATGTAATGAATCCTACGAAATACCCTACCAGCGATTATGGCACAGCTTGGACGGCTGCAGCTTCTGCTTGGACAAGTGGTGGAATGGCCGTTACAACCGGTGCCCCTGTTTTTGATAACACCGACATGACGTTAACCTTCGATCCAGATGCTTCTCTTGCAGATTCATTGGTCTTTGTTAACATCGTTATCAGTGATTTGAACTCAGGTTGTGATTCAATCTCAGGTCGTTGGGTCTACGTTCCTCATACGCCTGACGTTAAGTGGGTTGCTGGAGATGGTTGCGATGGCGATGTAATTGCCTTCACCAACCAATCTAAGCAAGCCAAAGGTTTGATGGTTCACTCTTGGAACTTTGGAGACCCTAATTCAGGAACCGACAACGTTTCTGAAATCTCTGATCCAGTTCACCAATTCTCTACCTATGGAACGTACGATGTAACGGTTACTGTTGTAAACTACGACTTCCCTAAGTTTGAATATACCTTGTCTAAGCAAGTATCGGTTTCTCCAGTACCAACGGTCGACTTTAAAGTAATCAACGCTTGTATTGGATCGGACATCACCTTTACAGATAAGTCGAGCTTACCTTCAGGTATTTCTGGTACCATCGATTACACTTGGAACTTTGGCGATGGTTCTGCCGAAGTAACTACTAAAAACACTACACACCAATACAGTAAAGCAGGTGGATACAAAGTATCTCTTACCGCTTCATTGAAGGGTTGTGAAGCTGAGTTAATCAAAAACGCAAATCAGTTCTCTACTCCGGTAGCCGACTTTGCCGTTTCTGGTAAGTGTAACTTAGAAGAAATAAAATTCACCAATGCAACGGTTATCGAATTAGGAAGAACCGGGTACCACTGGGACTTTAACGATGGAAACATCTCGAACTTGAGCAACCCAACCCATGCATTTGCATCGGCTGGTAGCCATACCGTTAAGTTGAAAGCTATTTCTGAATTTGGTTGTGAGCACGAAATAACTAA
>JBLHHI010000112.1:0-10891 GCA_047614125.1 Bacteroidia bacterium
GGTTTAAAATTAAATAAAATTTCATGCGAATCGGCTTCGATGCAAAACGCTATTTCAAAAATGAAACCGGGCTTGGAAACTATTCGAGAACCTTGGTAGATGGACTGGCGGAAGCGAGCTCTGATAACGATTTTGTTTTGTTTACGGCCGATAAAAAGGCGGAGAAGAAAAAGCTTCCACACAACAATCAGTACCTTTCAACTCCAAAAAGAAAACGCTGGCTATGGCGACAACTTGGGATGTCGGATGCGATTAATAGGGAAAAGATAGACGTTTACCATGGCTTAAGCGCCGAGTTGCCCATGTTTGCCCCAAAGGCCAAAAAGGTTGTTACCATACACGACATCATCTTTTTAAAATACCCCAAGTACTACAAATTTATCGACCGAGTTATTTACACCTTTAAAACAAAGCAAGCATTATTAGGCGCTGATGCTGTGGTTTTTATGAGTAAAAAAACTCAGAACGACGTTTATGACATCTTTAAAATAAAGCCAAAAAAATCACTGGTTATTTACCAAGATTGCCACCAACGTTTTTACAAAAAAGTTGATTCTGCCAAACTTGAAGCGTTCAAAATTCAAGTTGCCTTACCAACTAAGTTCATTGTTTGTGTTAGTGCCTTCGATGGCCGCAAAAACCAACAAACGTTGGTTGAAGCCTTTGCTAAAATTGACAATAAAGATTTGCATTTGGTACTGGTGGGCAAAGACGGTGGAGAGTTGGAAAACATCCGAAATCAAATATCTGAACAATCGCTGAGCAAGCGCGTTCATATATACAGCGATGTATCGAGCAAAGACCTCCCCTTCTATTATCACTTGAGTGTTTGCAGCATCTTTCCAAGCTTTTACGAAGGCTTTGGCATTCCAGCCGCAGAAAGTTTAGCAATGGGAAAAGTGGTGCTCACAGCTAAAGATTCATCGATGGCCGAAATTGTAGGAAGTGCTGGAGCCTATTTTGACCCCAATTCTGCCCATGAAATTGCCGAATGCATTAACATCAATACCACAGAACCTAGACTGGCCCAACTGAAAGCGGCCATACCCAAACAATTGGACGTATTTTCGAGCCTCAAAATGGTTGCCGATCACATGGCACTTTACAAAGAATTATCATGATAGAAGTTGGCAAGCTTAACAAATTAACTGTTTTACGAGATACCAGTGTTGGAATGTTTTTGGGCGATTTATTGGGCGGCGAAGTCTTACTGCCAATCAAGTACATTCCAGAAAACACAAAAGTTGACGACGAGCTGGAAGTCTTTATTTACAAGGATTCAGAAGATCGAATCATTGCCACCAACTTAACACCCTTAGCTCAGTTAAATTCGTTTGCGTGTCTTACAGTTTCAGACGTTTCGAGCGTGGGTGCTTTTTTGGATTGGGGTTTGGAAAAAGACTTGCTGGTACCGTATCGCGAGCAAAACATCCACCTAGAAGTTGGAAAAAAAATATTGGTGTACGTCTACCTCGATGAAACTTCCAATCGGATTGTTGCCTCGTGCCGACTGAAAAAGTTTTTGAGCGAAGACACGCCAACTTTTGAAGAAGGAGAAGAAGTGGATTTGATTGTTTGGCATCCAACCGAACTCGGATACAATGTGCTGATCAACGAACAATTCTCGGGCGTTGTTTACGCCAATGAAATATTTGAAAAACTGCATCAAGGCGAACGAAGAAAGGGCTACATCAAACAAGTTCGACCCGACGGCAAGATTGACGTTTCTTTGCAAAAGCTTGGTTATGATCAAGTTCTGAGCAGCATCGACCCAATTTTACAAAAGCTGCAAGATGCAGGCGGAACACTTCCCATTGGCGATAAGTCGGATCCCGATTTAATATACCGACTCTTGGGCATGAGTAAGAAGAACTTCAAAAAGGCCATAGGAAGTTTGTACAAAGCCGGCAAGATTGAAATAGAACCCAATTCCATTCGTTTAAAAGAATAGTTTTGAGTGCCTGTATAAGCTGGCATTATTTTAGCCACGTATCGATTACTATGCATCAAAAAGCTTCAACCTCCGGTCTCGTATTATTTCTTCTACTCTTTTGTTCCACAAACGGTTTTGCACAGTATTCGGCAGGTGACCATCTTTTCACCTTCGAGCGCGGTTACAGTGTAACGAGCTCAGCCCTTACAAAGGCCTTCGACTTGGCCGATGATCCCATTGAAAAAGCAACCTTAAATCTGAATTACAAACCCGTTTTTGGTTTTGGGTACGAATTTATTCCGCATAAAAGATTTGGACTTGGATTTAATTACGCGTATCAACCCTTTACTGGCTCGGTTTCTGGCCATGTATACACCAATTTAGATGGAGAGAAGATTACCGAAAATGTCGACTTCAACTTGCGACGAAATGTTTTATTCTTAAATGCACGGTTTCTTATCCCAATGAAAATAGACAAGCTCGATCTTTATGCCGGGGTACGCGTAGGTATGTTGTATTGGAGGTCGAAGTTCGAAACCAGCAACCCTAATTTCGACAAGTTTAAAACCGTGTTGCTTACCCGGCCCTTGGCGGGCATAACCGTTGGAGCACGATACTTCCCAATACCAAATGTTGGGTTAAAGTTGGAATTGGCTCATGGCGCACCGGCCATTGCTTCGGCTGGTGTTACGTTGCGATTGGGTGGGAAGACAGTGGGTTATTGACTAACACATCCTTATAGGCAGCCTTACTTGCCTTGCTACAGAGTGAGGATTATTGAGGTTCAATAGAGATCCTGAGTCGAGTTCAGGATGACATCACCGTTACTATCTGTAGTCTGTCGTGTTGATTGCGGCTGTGACTACGGATTTATTCAATAAATAACGGAATGGTTCTTCCGTAGTCGCAACCGCACATGCGTTTCTACAGACTGCAGATAGTTGAGATAAACCACGGATAATTGGCGTTTATTTGTTCGCGCTTGGTTTTTGTTAGATTTTATTTTAATTTGTAATAACAATTCCAAAAACGATTCATGTACGAGCGAAAAACTTTAAATTATGCCTTAACTATAACTATTGGTTGTTTGCTCTTAGTTTTTCAGTCATGTAAAAAAGAAGACATAGATAAAGATCCTATTATCAATACGCCAACTGTTGCTAAAGCAACTGTAGTTGAACTCGATGTCTACGCCAAAACCATGGCAATTAAAAGTTCAATAACGTCTGAAGGAGAATCAGCCGTCACACAAAGGGGAATTTGCTACAACTTAATTGGCAACCCTTCGGTTTCAGATTCTTTTACGATCGATGGATTTGGACAAGGAGAATACAGCTCAACGATTAGCAATTGTATTATTGATCAGACCTATTATATTAAATCCTATGCTGTTAACAGCTTTGGCACTTCATACTCGACTGAACTGGTCGTAAATTTTGGAGCTGAAAAGCCTGAAATTTCTGTCAAACAAATTTTAAGTACAACCACTTCAATTTCCGTCGAATTGTCATCGAAAGATGGGGAATCGCCCATACTTGAAATGGGATGCTCGATTTCTAAAACGGATTTGAAAACAAATCCAGCGGATTCTATTCAACGCATTTTAGGGGGGCAACTTGTCTTTCAGAACCTCGAACCAAACACGAATTACTACTTGTTAGGCTTTGCAACTAATGTTGTTGGCACTGATACAATTCACCTTAGATATAGTACGACCACTGGCGAATTGTCTAAGCTATCAGATTTAACAATCGACAGAATAGAAGCAAATTGGATAGAGGCTAGCTGTTCAACTACTTCGGATGGTGGTACTACCTTGCTTGAGCAGGGCTTTTTGTACGCTACAACTCCTGGTGTTTCGATATCCAATTCCACCAAGCTGGCTTTAGACACCGGTAATGCGGCCTTTAATGGAAAGATGGAGGGATTGACAAAAAAAACCAAGTACTACATTCGGGCCTATGCCAAAAACTATTCCGGAGTGGCTTACAGTAATGAATTAGAGGTAAATACCAAAGCGTATAATCTTGGAGATGTTGTACAAGGAGGAATTGTATATTGGGTTGATGGTGATGACATCAAGGTAATGGCTGACGCTTCTGGTTTCCCCTTCCCTGCATTGTGGTGGCAAGATGCACATAATTATGCAGACTCTTCTACCTTTTATGGTTATTCCGATTGGCGCCTTCCCGAACGGTTCGAATTAGTAGACGCTTGTGAAAAAGGAGCCATTACCATTGCACAGACTGTATGGACTGAAACGTGGAGCGGATCAAAACACCACTGGTATTATAAAAATGGCGACTGTAACACCTATTCAATTCTTAATGATACTTGGAACTACCCAATCTTAGTTAGAGCGCCGAAGTAGGCGTTAAGTCTTCCAACCCCATATCTATCCGTAGTCTGAAGAAAGGCATGTGCGGTGGGCACTACGGATGAATTCATTCCACATAACCCTTGTATTCAAAACACAGACAAAATCCTGTTGTTAAAAAGACATTTTACTGACCATTATCATAAAACTTTCTTCACCAAGCGACGTTTAATATGTAGTTGCAACGCAAGTTGTAACAAACAGCAAGTTTAATAGTGGTAAATTAAATTTCAGTTTTAGTTTTTGGTTGCAGAAAGGGGATCTTCGGGTTCCCTTTTTGCTTTTATAGACCCTTTCAATTTGTATTCGTTCTAAATAAATTGTGCAAAACTATTAAGCCAAGCTTTTGTCATATTCTTTTTAAAAAGAAAGTATTTTTGCTCCGATTTTGAAGGCTGTGTTGATTAGTCAATAATCCGCATTTAAACCTTTGATAACTAGTGGTTAATGAAAAATATCATAATCAAAAGTATGCGATTACGTTTTCTTAAAATTAGCATGGCCGTTGTCTTGCTAGCATGTTCTTGGCTTCAAACTTCAGCCGAGATTAAAATCACTTCCAGCGCTACCGGCATGCCGGTAACGGAAGAAACCATCAAGGCCGGAATGACGCTGTTTAAAAGCAAGTGCTCATCTTGCCATGCAATAGGCCGCAGAGCCACGGGTCCAGATTTAGCCGGAGTTACCGAAAAAAGAAGCATGGATTGGTTGTATAAGTGGATTCGCAACAATGCCGAGCTCCGTCAATCGGGTGATGCAGACGCAATTAGCATTTACAACGAATTTAATGGAACGGCCATGACGGCCTTTCCTACCCTAACCGACGAGGATATCAACGGTATTTTGATGTACGTTGAAAACGGGGGTTGGAGCGATGGGCCCACTACCGAAAGACCAGGTGATCCCCCAGCCGATGAAAGCCTGTTCAACAAAACCAATTGGTTGCTGTTAATTTTGGCCTTCGTTGTTTTCATCGTTGTTTTAGTCATCATAAAAACCATCGACTTAGTAGGAAAGCTTACCGGCCGAGAAGTAATTCCATGGAATAATGTAAACGCATTTTTAATGTTGCTCTTCCTTATTGTTGGAATGGCAGCAGGCTTATACGAATTAAGCATCCACAATAAGTATTTACTGCTTTCCAATGCTTCATCGGTTCACGGCGAAAACCTGGATTGGATGATGAAGATAACCTTCATTATTACTGGCATCGTATTCTTCATAACCCAGTTTTGTTTATTCTACTTTGCCTTTAAATACCGTAAGAAACCTGGTGTTAAAGCATTGTACTACCCCGATAATGATAAACTTGAAATCATCTGGACCATCATTCCAGCCATAGTTTTAACTGTTTTGGTTTTGGGTGGATTAAACTCATGGCAGTCCATCACAAAGGCTCCAGAAGAAGGCACGGCAGAAATTGAAGTATTTGCCCAACAATTTAATTGGACGGTTCGTTACCCCGGCGCAGATGGTGTTTTAGGAGATGCCAATTACAATTTGATTTCAGAACTATCCAATCCGCTGGGCGTTGCTGTTGAATACAAGGTAGAAGAACTTTTGGCCGAATTGTACAAAGACACCCTCAGTTATACTGAAGCCATATCTCGACTTTCATCGGATCTTGGAAGTTTAAAAGCGGGCTTGGGTGGGTTAACCGGAAAGGAATTAAAGAATCAGAAAAAACAAATCAATTACATTGAGTCGGGTGAGGCTGAAGCGGACTTATTGCTTCAAATTAGACGACGTAAAACACAAATTCGAAGAATTAAAACAGCGGTGAAAGCTCCTGCAGATAAGTCTATATTTACGGCTACAGGAGATGATGACATCGTAGGCGAAGAAATTCACATCGTTATTGATCAGCCCATTACGCTCCGTTTGCGATCCAGAGATGTTATTCACTCTGCGTATTTAAAAGAGTTCAGAGCTCAAATGAACGTTGTTCCAGGAATTCCTACACACTTCTCTTTTACACCTAACAAAACAACCGCACAGAAGCGCGAAGAGTTGGAGAATAATGAGTTTGATTATCACATCATCTGCAACAAGATTTGTGGTAATTCGCACTACAAAATGAAAATAAAGGTGGTGGTTGAAGATCAAAAATCGTACGACACTTGGATGCGCCAACAAGTACCAACCTTTGCTAAGGAGGTGGCACCTGTCGCTCGCGTTGCTCCGGCCAGCTCGGATACTACCGTGGTTATAACACCAGCTGTAGCCGTAAATTAATTATAACAACTGAAGCTTAAATAAAGAAAAATGAGTAACGATCACGGACATCACAAAGAGACCTTCATTTCGAAGTACGTCTTTAGTATGGATCACAAGATGATCTCTAAGCAGTTCTTGGTAACAGGTATTGTTATGGGCGTTATTGGCGTTGCCATGTCCATATTGTTTAGATTACAATTGGCTTGGCCCGATACCAGCTTCCCTATTTTAACTTGGTTGTTTGGAGAGCAATGGGCCCCCGACGGCCGATTGGATTCTGGCTTCTACATGGGCTTGGTAACCATTCACGGTACCATCATGGTATTTTACGTGTTAACCGCCGGCTTAAGTGGAACCTTTTCTAATTTGCTGATACCGCTGCAAGTTGGTGCTCGAGATATGGCCTCGCCATTCATGAACATGCTTTCGTACTGGTTCTTCTTTATCTCCAGTGTGGTCTTAATGTCTTCGATTTTCGTCGAAACAGGTCCAGCTTCAGGAGGATGGACGGTTTACCCCCCTTTAAGTGCGCTGGAAAAGGCAATGCCGGGCTCAGGCTTGGGCATGACCCTCTGGCTCGTGGCCATTATCCTCTTCGTTATTTCAGCCTTATTAGGTGGTATTAATTACATTGCCACTGTAATGAATATGCGTACTAAAGGTATGTCGATGAACCGAATGCCGCTAACCATTTGGGCCTTCTTACTAACGGCCATTCTTGGTTTGCTTTCCTTCCCAGTTTTATTGGGTGGTGGATTGCTGCTCATGTTCGATCGACTCGCAGATACGAGTTTCTATTTATCCGACATTTATCTATCTGGCATTGGAGCACTGGAACAGACGGGTGGTAGCCCCATCCTCTTCCAGCATTTGTTCTGGTTTTTGGGTCACCCCGAAGTATACATTATCATCATGCCGGCCTTAGGTATTACTTCTGAGGTTATAGCGGTGAACTCAAGAAAGCCCATTTTTGGCTACACGGCCATGGTTATTTCACTCATTGGAATTGCCGTTCTATCATTCCTGGTGTGGGGTCACCACATGTTTATTACGGGAATGAATCCCTTCTTGGGCACGCTCTTCCTTATAATGACGCTGATTATTGCGGTTCCCTCCGCGGTTAAAACCTTTAACTATCTGGCTACGCTTTGGCGAGGCAGCATCCGATTTACCAATGGGATGATGTTTGCCATTGGCTTAGTATCTCTGTTTATTACCGGTGGATTAACGGGTATTTTCTTAGGAAATGCCGCCCTAGACATTCAATTGCACGATACGTATTTTGTGGTAGCTCACTTTCACTTAGTAATGGGCAGCTCGGCCATTTTTGGAATGATGGCTGGTATTTATCACTGGTTCCCAAGAATGTACGGGAGGATGATGAACAAGACCTTAGGCTACATCCACTTCTGGCTCACCTTTGCCGCTGCATATATGGTTTTCTTTCCAATGCACTTTCAAGGATTGGCGGGCGTTCCACGACGATACTACACATTTGAGTTGCTTCCAGAATTTGCACCTTGGTTAGACGTAAACGTCTTCATAACCCTGGCGGCCATTATGGGTGGTACCGCACAAATCATATTCTTGTATAACTTCTTTTCGAGCATATTCTTTGGAGAGAAATCTGTGCAAAACCCATGGGAAGCAAATACTTTAGAGTGGACGGCACCTGTAGAGCACATGCACGGAAACTGGCCTGGAGCCATCCCACACGTTCACCGTTGGGCCTACGATTACAGCAAACCGGGTTCAGATACCGACTTTATACCGCAAAATGTACCGGATGAAGGAAGTAATGAAGAATTATACATCCAACCCGTTATACCCAATGGTAAGGATGCCAAGGATATAAAAACCGTTTCGGAAGATAAAGTACTGTTCTGGGGCGTTTTGAAAAATTGGTTAGGTTTAAGTAAGGCATAAAATATCCAACTTGTCTAAAGGCAGCAACTTTACCCGATTTTGTGGTTTAACCATTTTTTCGATCATCATGTTGTTCTTTTTAGGTGGATTGGTTCGGGTAAGTGGATCTGGAATGGGATGTCCCGATTGGCCAAAGTGTTTTGGTTCATGGGTTCCTCCTACCAATGCAGATCAACTGCCCGATGATTATAAAGAACTGTATTTAGAAAAGAGACAAAAAAAACTAAATCGATTGGTCGGTTTTTTACAAAATATCGGAATGAACGAACGTGCTGATGCCATCCTTAAAACGAAGGGCATTATGGAAGCACACCCGTTTAATGTTCGCACAGCTTACGTAGAATACGTAAATCGGTTGTGGGGCGCATTAACAGGCATCTTTGCATTATTGGCGGTTTTCTTCTCTTTAAAGACTTTTAAAACGGATCGCAAATCAACTCTGTTTGCGGTTTTGGGACTCTTCTTCATTATTTACAACGGTTGGCTCGGGTCGATGGTGGTTGACACGAACTTGTTTGGTGGATTGGTGACAGTTCATTTTGTACTGGCCTTTCTGTCCATCTTCTTTTTCATGCTGTCGTATTACCGACATGCATCCTTTGGACAAAAGAGTACATCCACTTTAAAAATTAAAACCTTGTTAATAACTACGTTGGCGGTTTCAACCTTTCAGCTCATTAGTGGCACACAAGTACGGGAATTTGCCGATGCTGCTTTAGCCAATGGTGAAGTTATAAGCGGAAACAGCATTGAACTTTTAGGAAACTTATTCATTCCACATCGCTTGTTGGTCTTCGTACTCATCCTCTTAGTGGGTTCGCTTTTGTTTCTCTATCGAAAAGATGCCAGCAGAGCAATGTATACCAAATATACCATGGTTCTTATGGCCTTAATCATTGCACAAATAATTACAGGAAGTTTAAACGTTTTCTTCAATCTTCCGGCGGTTTCTCAACTCTTACACGTACTGCTTGGAAGCCTATTAATTGTTGGTGTTATGACCCTAATAATCAACGAATTCAAACTTACGTTGGAATCCAAATCTTGATTAAATCAACCCACATATCGGCACCTAGTTTCTCGTTGGCTGCAAAGCTTAAAGATTATCATCAGCTGGCAAAAACCAGGCTTACTATAACGGTAGTATTATCGGCGGTTTTCGGGTTTTTATTGGGTGCTGGAGCTGGAACCAATTACGCAGATCTTTGGGCCTTGTCCATCGGTGGATTTTTAGTCGTATCGTCCTCCAACGGTTTAAATCAAATCATTGAGCGAAACTTTGATAAGTTGATGGTTCGTACAAACAACAGGCCATTGGCAACCAACCGAATGAGCGTTAATGAAGCCTTAACTTTTTGCATTATTGCTGGCTTTGCCGGGGTATACATTCTCACGTCTTATCTAAATCAAATGAGCGGCTGGCTGGGCCTTTTTGCCCTTCTTAGCTATGCTTTTTTATATACCCCATTAAAACGAATCAGCCCAGTAGCCGTATTTGTTGGTGCCTTTCCAGGTGCCATACCGCCTTTATTGGGTTGGGTTGCCGCTTCGGGCAGCATTGCGTTAGGTGGCTGGGCACTATTTGCCATTCAATTCATTTGGCAATTTCCACACTTTTGGTCCATTGCTTGGATTTTGGACGAAGACTACAAATTGGCCGGATATCGACTCCTTCCATCCAAACAAGGAAAGGACCGAAAATCGGCTGTTTTAACCGTACAATACATCATAATATTACTCCCATTAAGTGCCTTACCATACTTTTTAGGATATACCGGTGTTGTTTCCCTCATCGTGGCCTTATTGGCCGGCGCGCTTTTTTTAAAGCAGGGATTCGCCTTATATAAAGAACGTTCAACCAAAGCGGCTAAAAAACTGATGTTTTACTCAATCATTTACAACCCCTTGGTATTACTTGCATATATCTTAGACAAAGTTTAAAAGAAAATTATGCCCAGTGTGAACACCGTATTAGAAATGGAAAACTACGAGAAAGACGGAAAAATGCATCCCAAGAAGTTCAGCTTAATGCTGCTCATTGTTGGCATGTGCATGCTTTTCGCCGCCTTAACTTCAGCGTTCATTGTACGCCAAGCAGAAGGTAACTGGCTCGAATTTGCGCTACCTGCTCAATTTTGGTATTCCACCATTGGAATCGTAGCCAGCAGTTTAACCATGATTTTAGCCTTGCGAGCGGCTAGAAAGGATGAAATAACGTTGAGTAGAATTTATCTCTTCGTCACCTTTATTTTGGGTATGTCGTTTGTGTACTTCCAGATTGATGGCTTTTACGAAATGGCCAGTCGTGGCATTTACTTCTCGCCTCCAAAAGGATCGGAGGGTGGACTCGTCTCTGGCTCATTCATCATTGCCTTAGTGGCCTTGCACCTCTTGCACCTCTTGGGTGGAATACTCTTCCTTCTTGTTGTACTCATTAA
>JBLHHI010000113.1:0-10745 GCA_047614125.1 Bacteroidia bacterium
TGGCAAAAATCCAGAATGGGCTGGAGCCAAGTGTATAATCAATTGTATATTTACTTCGAAGAAAGAATTAACCCTGCAAACTAATATGTTGATTTTTTAGTCAAACACAAAATACGGGATAGACTCAGATCTGCTTTACATCGCCTTAAGAAAGTCTATTAAATCATGTGGTTCCGCTCTATTTCTGTAATCCGCATCCAAAAATGTGTATTTAATCACTCCATCTTGTCCAATAATGAACGTAGCCGCCAATGGAAGTTCTGCACTGTTATCTCCATTGTATTTACTCAATCCAAAACCACCCTCGTATTTTTTGGCCACATCTTCCGTTAGTTTAAAAACAACCTTATATGTTCTGGCAACTTCGTTTCCAACATCACTTAATACTTCAAACTTCAAGTCATGTTTCTCCTTGGTAGAAATGGAACTATCGGGCAACTCTGGTGAAACCGCCATCAAGTTTGCTCCATATTTCTTAAATTCTGGCAATGCCTCTTGCATGTGATGAAGCGTTAGATTGCAATACGGGCACCACCCGCCACGGTACCACATTAAAATTACTGGTCCTTTTTTAAGTGCATCAAATAACTTTACCTTCTCTCCAGCAGCGTTGGGAAGAATAAAGTCAATTGCCGTATCACCAACTTGAAGTGCGTTACTTACCACCTTGCTGTCTTGCGTTGCCTTAAGACCATCTGCATAGATTCGTTGCTTTTCTTCTGGAGCCGACTTTTCGAAATTTGCCTTTCGCTTGTTCAATTCATCTGCCAATGGTTTTTGCATGCTGTCTGTTGCCATAGTGTTTTGTGCTGATTTTTCTTCATTATTCCCGACGCAGCTCGTTAAAAAGAGTGTGCTAGATGCAGTGATTAATGTGATGATTTTCATACAATGGATTTTTTTAATTCTTCTTGGAATAGGGCTGTTAATTCAAGTGTAGAACAACATAGATATTACATTGATTTAAAAATTTATGAACCTCAATCCTTTTGATAATTATCGAGCACATCGATCGGTATCCATTTACAAGCGTTTCGGGAATATGCACATTATTTGCATCAAACTCATCCATGTTTTATCGAATGATTTTCCACTTATACGTTCTTCATTTTCAGTTAATTCCGCATAATGCCGTCATAAAATGGGCAATACCCTTTCTCTGAATTCTTGGTTTCTTCAATTTCCTATAAATTCGAATCAACCTGCAAGCTAATTTCAGTTTTCCTGTAATAGATCCGTTAAAACTTGTTTAAATACCTCAATCGGTTGCGCACCCGTAACTGCGCTTTTTCTGTTAAAGACAATGGTTGGTACAGAACGTACACCTAAATCTTGCCAATAAGCCTCTTTTGTTTTTACTTCTGCACGAGCCAGGTCATTATCCAATTTTGCTAAAGCCTCTTCTGCGTTCAACCCAACATCCAACAACGCTATTTTTAATACATCTCTTTTGGAAACATCTTTTCTTTCGCTAAAAAAGGCGGTTGTTAATCGCATTTTCAATTGGGTTTGCTTTCCATATTGTTTAGCGTACTCCAGTAAAATGTGAGCATCCAGGGTATTCGACATTCGCATTTCATCAAAATAATTAAACGTAAAATCCAGTTCAGCCCCGACCTCTGCCATGTGCTTTTGCGATTCTTTTAGTTGTTCCACAGTAGAACCATATTTTTCGGCAAGATGCTCTTGTACATTCTGCCCTTCAGCTGGCATGTTTGGATTTAACTCAAAGGGTTGCCACTCAATTTCCACTTCATCCTGAATTCCAAGTTCTAAAATTGCTTTTTCCAAACGTTTATAACCAATCGTGCACCAAGGGCACACTACATCTGAAACGATGTCTATTTTTAAATATTTTTTCATATTGCCTTCATTCTTAGATTGCTGGAATTATGTTTAGAAACTTTCTTGCACGTTTTGGAAGGCAAAAATGTTAGAACAAGAAGGATGTATCGTTGGGGAAGAAGCTTCACTCGACGATCGCTTATCTCCACGTGCGCTTTGTTTTAATCATATCCCATGGAATTCCCCAAAACGTCTTGGCTTATCCCGTACGTCCATCATTTTATTGCGTGACCAACTCCGTTTTCGTTTTATTCAATTTCATCATCCAATACGTTATATATCCTCCGCCAACAATTCCCGGTACAAACCAATTCCAAACTCCTGGCAAGATATTATTCACAACGAAAAAAGCGGAAACCGCCGCGATATATCCACCGGTCATTTTCCCCAAATGTGCTTTTAACCAGCTCTTTTTGAGCTGCTTAAGATCCCTATATGCTCTTAAATCTTGGATACCAAACACCAATCCAACACAACCAAATATCAGCAAGATGACATTCAACTTCCCGAGAATAAAGATGGGATAGCAAATCATTGCAAGACCCGTAATGCCAATGATGTACGCAATAATTCGATCCAATCTTATGTCAATTTCTCCGCGTTTAAAATTTAGACTTCTATAACCACTCACCAAAAAGTATATGCTAAAAATTCCAATCGAAAACAGAAAGGCGCTTTCGTGTTTGGGAAGCATCGAAATAAGTAAAGCAAATACCGCCGAGCTTAACATCGATATGAAAAATACTTTACCTGATTTTTTGTGGACCTTACCTCCTTTTTTTACCATGAGAGCTATGCCCCCCGTTAACAAGGCTATCCCCCCAAATCCTGCATGGATGTAAATAATAATTTTTGCTATTCTTTCTAATTCCATCTTTTTTTTTAGCTTTTGGTGCAATCCAAGGTTTACTTTTAAGTACCCTTTTATGAGCTTAAGGATTTCATAGAACCACCCTTTCATCGAAGATATTAAAAATGTTCAAACTTGTTCTTCAATTACCTTTTAAATGCAAAGATGAAAATGACCAAGGTTACGGGTATGTAGTTGGAGGGCACGTCCGTGTTTCGGATCCGGGCAACAATGAAGTTTGGAAATACGACCCTGCGGATGATGTTTGAACTTCAGTTTCAAGTTTCAGGGTTGAGCCATTTACAGCCATGTGGCCTTTGGCATAGCTCAGTTGAATAAGGGTGTTGTTGCGGCAGGAAGGATTAATGGTGCCACAAATATTAACCGATCCTCCCTTTATGATGAGACAACGGGCTCATGGACAACCCTAGCAAACTTAGGTGATACGGCCTTTATGCCAGCTCAAGCTATATAAATTGACGGAAAGGGTTACGTTGTAAATGGGCAAAACGAGCTAATTAAATTCAGGCGGTATGGGAATTTACCCCCGACGGACTTGGGATGGAAGCTGACGGCTCTGAGCACGCTTTGGCATCAATTTCTTTTGGCCCAATTCCGTTTGATGATCACCTCAACTTGAGAAACATAACGGAAGGAACGGTCGTTAAACTTCAAGATGCAAATGGGCGTTTGTTGGGTTCCTATGAAAATACAGAAGCTTTGTTAATTCCTCCCAGTTTGTTTACTCTCGGTGTCTATCTCTTACATTCTGAACAGATTGGATTTAGTACAACCAATAAGTTAGTTAAATGATTCAATTTTAAACGATTAACTTCTAGCTTGGGCACTTCCCCCCTGCTACACCTAAGCGTCACAATGATGGCATTTATGGTCACTACATTATTGGGCCTGAGCAAAATAAATCGCATTCGATCTCATTAGGAATTTAGTATTGTCTAAAATTCATTGTGTTCATTAAACAATCAGCTTATGAGCGTCTCTTCTCAGGTCGCAAATTCGTAAAAAGGTTTTTAATGCACGCATAGGTCGCATATTATCTAGAATTTGGTTTTATTGCATATTCATATTTACTTATCGGCAATGAACTACATAATCGTGTCTATGAACAATCTCGCACCAAAACAACATCTCCTAAAAAAATGGGCTACTTGTTTCGTATTAATTCTGCTCATCTTTCCTGCCCTGCATGGAAGCGCCGCATCTTATTCCGGTACATACAGCGTTGGTTCAACCGGATACTTTAAAACCATATCCATTGCTCTGGATAGCTTGGAAACAAGTGGCATTAACGGTTCGGTCGTGTTGAAACTTCAAGCACAAAGCTTTAGCGAGCAGGTAGAAATCAGTGCGATTCCCGGTGCAAGTTCAGCAAACACCATTACCCTAAAAGGAGTGGGAAATAACTCTAAAATTGTGTACGCCTCTACCTCATCTTCGCAGCCAATCGTTAACATAAATGGCGCCAAACACATCATCATAGATAGTTTAATGATCGAGTCGACAGGAAACTTTGGTGTCGGGATTAATTTAATGAATTCAGCAGACAGCAACGTGATTCGAAACACCTACATCTTGCTGAGCAGTACCTCGAGTACCTTTGCAAGTACCGGCATAGCCAACTACTCAACTTTAGGCGGAACCGGATCAGAACTCATTAAAAACTTGGATATTTCCAATAATCACATCGTTGGTGGATACTTCGGTATTAGATTAACCAACGGAACCAGTTCCCCCAATTATTGCACCATCCAAAACAACGAGATTTATGATTTTGGACGTTATGGCCAGGAACTGTCGGGAAGCATCGAAATGCGCATTATCGGAAATGTAGTTAGCTCAGATGAAACCACAGCGGCAAGCGCAATCAAGATGTGGCCTACTGCCCACTCCATCGAAATTCTAAACAACCAGCTGAGCTTGGGAAGCGATGAGAACCACACTCGAGTTCTTCAGTTAGCCAATGCACCGGGTGGAGGCGGCACTTCATGGTCGGACCAAGTTCTTGTTGCTAATAACACGGTCAATTACCGTGGCAACTACACATCAAATATGACAGGGATTTATACCAAGCACGTGAATTATCTGGCAGTGTATAATAACACCGTGGTAATGGACACAGGCAATGGAGGCAAAAGCCTCTGGTTTGATGCGTTAAACAGTACCGGAAATATAATTTCTAAGAACAATAACCTCGTTAACTATGTATCTAATGGCATTACCTTGTTTGTTCATGGAAGTGTTTCGTTGGAACTTGATCACAACAACTTCTATAATCCGGCAGGATTTAACTTGAAATACCACGGCACCACGTACACATCTTTATCGACGTATCAAAATGCAAGATCACAAGACTTGAATTCGGTAGCCATTAACCCAAGGTTTATTTCTAAGACCGATTATCACATCGATCCGGCAAACAGTGATTTTGATAACCTGGGTGAATATTTATCAGACGTATCTGAGGACATTGATGGAGATACTCGAAGCTCAACACATCCCGACATTGGCTCAGATGAATATTCGTCCAGCGCTGATATATCCATCACCCGGTTCGATCTTCCAACAAACTGTCGAAATACAAGTCCTTTTGTGTCGATAGATGTTTGGGTTAGAAATCTGGATTCCAACGATATATCATCCTTTACAATCAGTTATTCACTCAACGGTGGCACAGCCGTTACAGAAACATATTCCGGAACCTTAGCCGGCAACGATTCTGCAATTTATTCATTTTCCAAAAGCGCGGTGATGACGAATACCGGAGTCTATGCCTTGGCGGCTTATACCAGTCTTCTGGCCGATGAGAAGTTTTTGAATGATACAGCTACGATGCAAATTGCGGTTACTGATCTTCGGTTAAACATGGCAGATTCATTAGGTGGATGCACTGGCGACAACATCGTTATTGATCCCGGCACGTTTTCGGGTGTGAGCTTTCTCTGGTCGGATAATTCGACCGATAAAACGTTGGTGCTCAACGAGTCAAAAGCAGGGGGCCGGTCATCATTTCATTGGGTAAAAATTACCGATGCCTTAGGTTGCAGTATTGTCGATACCTTTAAGATCGTTTTTTCCGATTCCTTAACCCAATCGTTGGGTAGCGATACATCACTTTGTCCATCCGAAACCTTACTCCTGTCCATCAATCATCCAGATGCCAGCTTTCTATGGCACGAAGGCTCCACTTCAAATCAATTATTAGCAGATCAAGAAGGTTGGTATTCTGTTGTGATTTCTGCTGGTTTTCAATGCTCCACAACAGATAGCATTTACATTCACTATCGTGAGTCTCCTGATTTAGACATTGGTGGTAATGCCTCGATATGCCATAGAGATTCACTGATCTTAAACGCTTCGAATGCCTTTAAAAGCTATCGTTGGCAAGACAACAGCAGCTACTCCACCCTGAATGCCATGATGGAAGGTCTGTATTGGGTTTCTGTTGTAGACAGCTTTGGATGTACTGCAACCGATTCCATGCGATTAACGCTAAAGGAAGGACCCAGCGTGTCGATGGGAAATGATACGTCGTTGTGCGTGGGAGATACGTTATTTATTAATGTTTCTAGTTTCGGACTGAGTTACGTATGGCAGGATGGCTCAACATCATCACAATACAATGCCACCACTCAAGGTGGATACAGCGTAACGGTTTCGAATGCCGTCGAATGCACTGCCAAGGATAGCTTATTTCTTACCATCAAAGCCTTGCCGGTAGTTGATTTGGACAACGATACCACGATTTGTGAAGGGAATTCAGTTCAGTTTGATGTAACCACTGTCGGCGCGACTTATCGATGGCAGGATGAAAGTGACCAACCGGTTTATCGAGCCAACTCGAATGGTAGATACACCGTCCTATTAACCGATAGCAACGGTTGTGCTAATTCTGCGAGCATGAACTTGGAGGTGCTCCCGGCCCCAAAGATAGAATTAGGAAATGATACCACGCTTTTTCATAATGCGCTGAAATTCAATGTATTTAGGCTTTCAGCTCAAGAGGGACTGACCTCTTATCTTTGGTCGACCTCTAATACAGGTCACTTTATTGACATTGATGAGAGCTATGCCCTTGGAGCTCATACGATCTGGCTTCGAGTGGAAGATGAAAAGGGCTGTACAAATACCGATACCATTGAATTGACGATCGAAGAAACCAACAGTGTGTTTGACAAATTTTTTGAAAAAGTAACCATTTACCCAAATCCAAGCCTTGGAAAGTTCGTGGTGCGTAACAACAATTTAGGTACATTCGACCTTGAAGTTTACGATATAAACGGCACTTTTCTTTCAGCCACCAAAAATGTACATAACGGATCCATCATCGAGCTATCCAGTCATCCGGCAGGGGTTTTCCTTGTGCGCATGCGGAGAGGAAGTTCAACGAGATTTATGAGGTTGATTGTTTCTGAATAATTAGAGATGGGAGCATCTTTGGCCGCCAATCCGAGCATCTGATATCTTACATACTTGTCACGCTTGGCAAAGCCTTTCATCCCAATTTCAAAAAAAAATACCCGCATTCGTGGCTTTGGCCTATCACCAAAATAGGCTTCGTTACAAGAATTTAACATCAAACTGAATAACCGCCTTTACAAACTTTCCAGCGCCAAATCGTAGTTTGGTTCTTCGGAAGTTTCCGCAACCTGTTCCGTATAGATTACCTTACCCTCTGCATTAATTACTATGACGCATCTTGAATGCAGACCAGCCAAAGGTCCATCCGCAATTTCCAACCCGTACTCCCTTCCAAACGTTCCGGTATTAAAATCCGACAACATAAATACATTCTCAATTCCTTCTGCACCACAAAATCTTTTTTGAGCAAAGGGTAAGTCTCGTGAAATGTATAAAACGCTGGTATTCTCGACATTAGTCGCGGTTTTGTTAAATACGCGAACTGATGTAGCACATGTACTGGTGTCTATGCTTGGAGAAATATTTAATATTAAATTCTTTCCTTTAAAGTCGGCCAGAGTTTTAGTAGACAAATCGGTTGCAGTCAGTTTAAAATCTTTTGCTGGACTGCCAATGCTCGGCAAATTGCCTGTGGTATGAATTGGGTTTCCCTTTAATGTAATTGTTGTCATACTGTGTTTTTATAAGATTAATTCTCGGTGTTCTTTTCGCTTCATTTATTGCAAACATTGAATCCAAATGGATAAGTCGGCACCTTTAGAAACAAATGTAACAAAGTGAAGCAGACTTTGTCATATCGAATATCTTAACCTGAGTTCGATTAATCTTTTAAAATTCAGATTTGTATCGAACCCAAGTAGCGAGGCGAAAACAGGAAGGTTTATATTCATAAACCGACTGATTTCAACGAAGCTAAATGGGTTTCTTATACAAAAGCTCGCATTTCACTTGTGAAAAGCGATTTCCATCGTAAAAAATTACTCGAAAGGGCCCGCCCTGTCTTCGAAATTTTTACTCGAAACTCACGGTCCACAAGCGTTCTGAATTCAAAATATGAATCGAACTCAGGTTCTTAGCTAAACCCAGAATATAGGTGGACGCAACCTTTTTAATTTACACGATTTTTTTGCGTAAAGAAGCGGCTTGAGGTTATACTCAAACCGCCTTTGATATAATGCGAATCACAAAGTCCGGCTTATTGTTTAGGCTGGGTTTTGTTGAACATATAGCGTGCAATTTTCCAGCTTCCTCCAACTTTTTCAAAAACAAATAACTCTCGATTGGATTCCGGCGCTTCAAGTCCGTTTGCAAGAATTTTAACCGTACCCTTCGAACTTGTTACTGCAAAAGCCATCGTTCCTTCCACTTCAATTTCTTCAATGAAAAATTCGATGTTCAATTGAATTTGAGAAAATATGTATTCGTACGTCTTCAAAATGTTTTCTGACCCAAAGGCCGACGGGGCTTCTGATGGCATAAAAACACCCTCTGTGGTGTATAGACTTTTTGCTAAGTCAGCATCGGATGTGTTCAGGGATTTTTTGTACTCATTGAGCAAGCTTTCGATTTCTTGTTTCTGCATGTTTTCTATGTGATTTGTGGTTGAATTTATTGGCTCTTCAGTGCTTTGTTCGTTGCAAGAGGCCAAGAGAATTAGTGCCACCATGGACATGACGATTTTTTTCATTGCTTTTCTTTATTGTTAGTACAAAGGTGACCGTTCGAAAGCAATCGCACCTATAAGGTAGATTAAGAAATATCCGTAAAGCGTTCTATGATTTTGATAATCTTTTGCGAATTGTGCTCAAGAATTCGGGAGTAACACCAAGATACGAAGCTATTTGAACATTCGAAATGCGGTTGAAGAAATGTGGGTACCGCTCCATAAAGTCAAGATAGCGTTCTTCGGCGGTAGATCCGATGTTTTGAAGAATTCTGCGCTGCGAAGCAACTAGGGCATTTTCTGCCAGCACTCTAAAAATTCGATTGAACTTAGGGAAGTCAACAAAGAGCTTTAATTGATCTTCCAAGGTTATCTGAAGCACGGTGGAGTTTTCGAGCGCTTCAATGACAAGCTTACTGGGTGTTTCGTTGTGAAAGCTGCTTATGTCGCCAATCCACCAATTTTCTCTTGCAAATTGGAGATTGTGCTCTTTTCCGTTCGGATCAACATAATACATTTTAAAACAGCCTTCTACAACGAAGGTGTTGTGTTTGCAACAAGCTCCCTCTTGAAGAAGAAAGTCTCCTTTTTTGATGCTCCGCTCTTTAAATGCCTCCGTTATAAAGGCAAGCTCCGCCTCATCGAGAGGAAGGAACCGGTTGAAGTAGGCTATGAGTGCTTTTATGTGCATTTATCTAATTTTTTTTCTTTTGGCCATTTATATGCATTCCAGACAATTGCAGTCGGCAGTATCTCCATTAATTAACATTGGACAGTTCTCACAATCCAAAATTTCAATACATCTCTTCCAGTGATTTGTTCTTTAACACCTTTTAAAAGGAATGAATCCAATGCATCCGAAATGCCAAATCCAAAGCCAGAATCTACCTCCTAAATCCAATTATAACAAAAGGCGCGTTAGAAAAGTTGAGGGCTTCAATTCATAGTCCTTTTCAACGTATGATCATACCCAAGCGCAATGCAAAATACTCTTTACCAACGCCTCACAACAACCGTTCAGAACCTATCAGAACCGTTATGAACGATTAAAAACGGTTAAATCCTAAAGCGCTTACCAATGCAAAGGCGCCAATCCTCCGAAATTTGACGCGCTGGTTCACAAAAATTTTAACAGCGAATCGAACCCCGGTTGTAAGGTCATAAATAAAACAATCAAAAATTTTAGATGATGCTATCCCTACTTTTTCTTTACGGAATATAAAAATGGCCATTGAAACCCAATGCTGCATCCAACCGACCTCAAATTAAAATCGGAATCAATGTATTGTGAACTTAAAATAAAATCTTCGTCGTCGTATCGCTTTTCGGGTACAACCACATTTGGCAAAAAGTTTTTATACCGCATTGTTATCGACAAAGTTGCATCTCCAACCAATCTGTTAAAACCCAGCCCAAACTGAAAGCCCGACATGCCCTTAACTCGATAGTCGGTGGTTTCTGTGCTGCTTTGAAGCACACTTCCATCGCCGTAACTGGTAGATTGAACATCGGCAAAGCTATTTATCCAAATGCTGTGCTGTACCCCGGCTTGACCGAAAATATGCCACTTCCTTGCATGTACATATCCACGAGCAATTAAAGGCGCCTCCAAAGTTGTAATGATTTCAGAATATCTTTTATGACTTCCGGCCACATTGTAGAGCTCTTGTTCATAGCTCATTGAGTTTAAATTTGGATCTGAGATTATTGAAAAACGAGGATGTAAATGATACTCAAACAAGGCCCCAACGTTGAGTCCAAACCCAGGGTTGTAGGTTGATGTAGTTTGCGCTGCGGCAAAGCTTTTTAAAACATTGGCCTGACTAAAGGCAAAACCCGTTTGTACCCCCACATCCAAGGTATTGGCAACGGTATAGCTGTTCACCAAGGTTGTTAGCGCACGTGGGTCTACATAGTGATAGGTTTGATAATTCGGCCGCAAATGCA
>JBLHHI010000114.1:0-9895 GCA_047614125.1 Bacteroidia bacterium
AATATTCTGGAGCTGGTACGGTGGAGTTTTTGGTCGATAAGCACAGAAATTTCTTCTTCCTCGAAATGAATACTCGCTTGCAAGTAGAACATCCCATTACGGAGATGATTACAGGTTTAGATTTAGTGGAGCAGCAAATTCGGGTTGCGGAAGGTCATTCTTTGGCCTTCGACCAAAGCGACTTAAAGATTAATGGCCACGCCATTGAATTGAGGGTATGCGCCGAAGATCCTCTAAATGATTTCTTACCCAACATTGGTTTGATTACCAGATATGAAGTTCCAACAGGAGCAAACATTCGCGTTGATGATTTTGTAGAAGGAGGGTATGAAATACCGATTTACTACGACAATATGATTGCCAAGTTGGTGGTTTGGGCTCCAACAAGAGTAGAGGCCATTGACTTGATGAAAAAGGCCATTGCCAACTACCACATTGATGGCATTAAAACGACCCTCGAATTTGGAAGTTTTGTGATGAACAATGAACATTTTATTTCTGGAGATTTTGATACTCAGTTCATTAAAAACTACTATTCACCAGATAAATTTGCAGAGTTGAAGTTCAATAAATCGAAAGCAGCGGCAGCCCTAGCCGTTCATATTCTCGAACAAGCTAAGCCCGCGGTGGTTCAACACTCTACGCAATCGGGCTGGAGTAAACGTTGAGTTCTTTGAATGAGCTTTAGTACTCACATTCCGTATAAGCTGGGTAGCATTTTAATAATTTTGCTGCTTTTATGGCTTTTTGTTGGATGCAATAATTCGTCGAATAATACCACCCAATTCACCATGTCTTCAACAAACGACAGCCTCCGTGGAATGTGGGCTTTAAGTGCTTTTGAATATTATGACAGTACAGGAACTTGGAAACCTTATGCATGGAATGAAGGGGGGACCGGGTACTTGGTTTACGACGGGATAGAGCATGGAGCTTTGCATATAACACCAAAAGACTACGCGAATTTTGTGGAGCCTTTGATGTCTTATACTTGGAAGGATTCGCTTATGATAGATTCAGTATTAGCGTATTATAAATCAAACTATAACTACATGGCTCGATATGAAATCGATTCAGTACATCGAATAATTTCGCATACGCGTTTATCGCACAGCTGGTCGAAAGATTGGGGGAAAACCGTGCAAAGGCGGTTTGCATTTACAGGCAAAGACAGCCTTTGGTTGTTTCCGATGGAAGGAGAAAAGCCGCGAAGATTGTTGTGGGTCCGGCCGTAGGGTTGTCTTATTCAGCGTTGAAAGAAAACTCTGTTTTAATCTCTGCCTTTGTTTTTGGAATCAACTTCATGGTCATTTTAATCCGATCATTTGGCAAATTGCTGGACGCGCTTCTGGGCTGTTGAACAATGTTTTCGGCCACCTCAATGCCTTTAATCACTCGTCCAAAAACAGTGTACTCACCATTGAGGTGCTTCGTTCCGGATTCGCTCACCACAACGTAAAACTGGCATCCACTCGATGCACGCTGCGGATTGGTAGCATTGCCTATACGGGCAGCTGCAACGGCTCCTAAAACGTGTTTGTATAGACTGCTATCTATTTCTGCTTTAATGGTATAGCCGGGGCCACCTTGGCCGTCGTTAGTCCGATCGTCATCTTTTGTAAAGGGATCTCCACCTTGAATCATAAAGCCGGGGATGATGCGATGAAATTCCGTTCCATCATAAAATTTCTCAGACACCAACTTGTGAAAATTTTGACGGTGGATGGGCGTTCCTTTGTACATATACATATACATCACCCCAAAATCTGTGGTTATTTCAATTACCGTGTCTTTTTGAGCCACGTCATCTCCGCCGCCTGGGGTTGGGTTGTCGGTTTTGTCTTTGCAAGCGCTAAAGCCTATGGTTAGAATTAAGAGGAAGCCTAGAGTTTTTAATGCGAGTTGTTTGAAATTCATTGCAAATATTTTGTTTGGTGCAATTTACAACGGAAAAATTAATAGCCCAGCACTTCCGTGCTGTGTAAAGGTGATGTTAAGACAAAGATGAAATGTAATAGTCTAGACTAAAAGATGTTTAGACTGAAAGATTTCAAGATTAGATCGGATATTTCGAGCGCTTGTGCCTTTAAGTCTCTATGTCTTTCAGTCTCTAAGTCTTTCAGTCTCTAAGTCTTTCAGTCTTTAAGTCTTTAAGTCTTTCAGTCTCTAAGTCTCTAAGTCTCTAAGTCTTGCCCTTCTTTAGCAACCGGCCATTCTAAGAAAAAAGTGGTTCCTACATCAACCGTGCTTTCAAACCAAATGCGACCGCCTGCCGCTTCAATCATCTTGCGGGTTATCGCTAAACCCAAGCCCATGCCCGAGTTTTTAGTACTAAAGTTGGGAACAAAAATCTTTTTAAGTTCATCCGTTGGAATTCCTTTGCCATTGTCTTTGATTTTTACCAAGACCTTTTGCTGGGCAATTTGATGAATTAATGAAAGTTCTATCTGCCCATGACGTTCTTCTGGAATGGATTGAATGGCATTTTTAATCACATTGTTAAAGGCCCGACCTACTTGATCCACATCAGCGTGGATGTTTACGTTGGGCCATTGTATACTGTATTGGAATAACACATTTTCACTTTTTTCGAACAGTGTGATGGTGTTGTACAAAATTTCGGTAATGTTGGTTATTTCGAAGTTGTTAACGGGCATTTGAGCAAACGAGGAAAACTCGCTGGCCAATTTAGAAAGACTGTCTATTTGAGTAATCAACACATTGGTAACTCGTTCAAAAGTAGACTCCAACTTATCGCTGTCGTCCGCCCAAGCGCGCTGTAAGTGTTGGATGTTGAGCTTCATGGGCGTAAGTGGATTTTTGATCTCGTGGGCAACTTGCCGAGCCATTTCTTTCCAAGCTCCTTCTCGTTCCGATTCGCTCAATTTTTGAGCACTTTCTGCCAGCTGAAGTACCATTTTATTGTATTGCTGCACCAACCTTCCAATCTCGTCGTTTCGTTTCCACTCAATCAATTCGGTTTTGATGCCCAAGCCAGTGGTGGACATCTTATCTCGAATTAATTGCAGCGGTTTGGAAATTCGTTTCGACACAAAATATGCCAAGGTAATAGCCAGCAACATTAAAAAGAGATAAAGATTAACGAACGTTACGGTATACGATGAAATTTCTTTATCGAGCTCATTTCTTCTTTGAAAATAGGGCAGGTTTAAGTAGGCTATGACCTGGCGGTTGCTGTTAAAAATAGGAATGTAGCCCGAGATGTAGGTAAGATTCCTAATGCGCTCATTGTGAATGAGTTGAGACGCATTTTGAGCCGACATCTGGCGTTTGGCATCGGGGTTCATGTAGGGCGCAATAACCCCAGCTTCGTACAAGCTTTCAACACTTGAAGCAAGCATGTAACCCGATTGATCAAATAGCGTTACTTCTACCTTGTATAAATCACCGATTTCGTTTACGATGAGTTGTTCCGATTCCTCATCCTTCAATTTCAAATCGAGATTTACTTCGTTTTGAAGTTGATTTGCAATTTCTCGAATTCGGTACATTAAATCGGTTTCTGCTCTCGAAAAATTATTAATACGGATAAACTGAATGGTCACATAAATCGAAATCAACAATCCAACAAATACCAATCCAACCATTGCAAACCGGATGCGAGTGCTCAAATACACTTGCTCAATGCCCAACGTCGACATCCGACTTAAGAAAGTAAACTGATGGGCATGGTATTGATCTGAGTTGCCATGCTTGAAGGTTTTGAAATAACGAAGTAGTATTTGCCATCCAACAAACCAAACCAATCCGCCTAAAAGCAATAGAATGGTAAAAAGAATAAAGGTAAAACTAAAAGTGCTTAATGCCCGCAAACTCAGGTTGTCGATGGTGCTCAGCAAAACGTTTGCACCTCCGGGATGTTTACTTATAAAATGCCGATAACCCCCTTCGTTAAAGAATGACTTCTCCGATAGAGTTCTGGTTGTATCGATGTGCAAGCTGTACGAGAAAGAGCCTTTTTGGTGCATTAAGGTTCCGCGATTGTAAATGGCATACGAATAGTCATCGATGTCGAAAACCGAGCGCTCTTTCTTTTTCTGAACCAGTGCGGCATATTCATACGAACTTTGGATGAATTTCGGTTCCAATAAAATGAAGATGCTTCCGTAATGACCTGTGATGTCGCAGTTTTCGAATTTTGCCAGATATCCGTTAAAAATCTGGCTGTTTTTAACTTGATAAAAATGGTTGGAAATTGTTGAAAACGTCGAGTTATTGTAAATGTCGTTTAACTGATCAAAGCTGTATAGCGTGCTGGAATTGATGTTAGTTCCCAGCGAATCGAAGCTCATTACCAGCATGTTATAGCGGTCTAAGTAGCCAGAAAAATACAGACGACGCAGCCGTTTTTCAAAGAATTCTTTCTTTTTATCGAAGGCTGTAAAATCTTCGGGTTGTAAAAATTCTTCCGCCAATTCATTTTCCATGTTTCGGAACATGTATTCCGCTTCGAGGTCTTTATTCGTGACCAGCTTATTGGCGTAGAGGTTTAGGTACTCAACTTCTCGTTCCGATTGATTTTGGTAAATCGTAGTGGTAACAAAGATCGACACCAATCCAACAAAGCTCAGATAACCATAGATCTTAGGAATTCTACTCCCAACGCAACGTAGACAAAGACATGCTACATTAAAGAGAATGGAAGGAAACAATCCGCCCAAGCTTCGGCTTGCATCAACACTCTGAAATACCGTAAATCCAATCGATGACAAAATGAGCAAGCCAATTGCAATCATTGATGGTAAATTCCTTTGCTTCAGCAAATGCACGCCCACATCGATGACTAGGAAGTAGAGCCAAAATAGAATGGCCATTAAAACTGCCGCAACTAAGGTAAATATAGAAATAGAACCCAAGTTGGTTACATCGAATGAGATGTTCGAATTGAGGATGAGGCTCTTAAAAAGATCGTGCATCATTCCAGAACCAAAAAATGCAGTAAGTCCAAAAACAAAAATTGCGCTTCCAGCTAAATATTTGTTTACGAGCGTACTTGATTTGGCCAACTTGATGATTGTTAAAGTCAGCATCAAACCCACGTATATATGCAGAAGCAAATCACCTAAAGAAGGCAAGTTTTCAGAACTTGCAAAAATTGAAGGATCAAAAATCACCCACTGCTTAAGTCCACCATGTATCCACCCTTTAAAAATGCTGTATCGAAGAAGAGTTGCCGAACATGCAATTATAATGGCGGCTACCAAAGACGTATAATAGGCCAAAATGTAGGCCAATAAAATGAGTATAAGCCCCCCCGCTAAAAACCACTTCCCGTAGGCGGTTTTAGTAGAGCCGTAGTACGAAATATAGGTGGTTCCATCTAAGATGAGATGGTTTTTGGCTGTCTTTGAAAATTCAAATTCAATGTTTTGTAAAGGACTGATATTGTTCAACTTATGAAAGCTTCCCTTCAAAAATCGTACAAGCGGGTAGGTTAAAACGTAGCCTTTGCTTGGAACAGGGAAAAGTAGGTCCCACCCACTTTTGTGTTGAATTAAATGATGCGTTTTTTGATTGCGCTGAGCACTGTCCGGCACCCAATCAACCGCGGTCCAAAAGGTTGGATGAACCCCAAGTCCTTGAAAATAATTCCATTTGCCATGGAGCTTGGTTGGGTGGTCTAACCGCAAGGTATCTGCTATGCTTTGAGCTTCTTCAATCTTGTTCTTTAAGAATGTATTGGTATTTTCGGTTTGAGCTTTTTCGCTTGCTTCTTGTTCTTTATCAGACTGGCTGCCAGCTCTACCCGAAATCAATATGGCAAGAGCTGCACAGATTAACAGAACAAGGATGAAGCGTTGATTTTTTAACATCTCCAGCCGATCTTAATAGTTGATTTGTGGAAGTAAGTACTTGCAAACGTAATCGGATACACCCTCTTCTAAGCTCGTAAATGGTATGGAATAACCTGCTTCGATTGTTCGCTGCATGTTGGCACAGGTGTAATATTGATACGTAGAGCGCAAGTCTTTAGGAGTTGGAATGAAGCGAATCACCGGATCCAAGCCGAGAGCATGAAAGGTTGCCGAAGCAAGATCGTTGAAACTGCGTGCTACTCCGGTACCCAAATTGTAGATTCCGTTGAAGTTGGGGTCATTTTTTTTATGCCAGAACTTTAGAACCGAAATTACATCCTTTACATAAATAAAGTCTCTGCTTTGCCCGCCGTTTTCAAAATCGGGTCGATGCGATTCGAATAAATTCATTGCCCCGGTTTCCTGTATTTGATGGAAGGTATGAAATACTACAGACGCCATTCGCGCTTTGTGATATTCGTTGGGGCCAAATACATTAAAGAATTTACATCCAACCCAAACCAGTGGACATTGCTTCTGTGTTAAGGCCCAAAGATCAAAGTCGTGCTTACTTTGTCCGTACGGATTAAGGGGTTGTAAGCGGTTTATCTTAGATGGATCATCCGAAAAGCCGTCTTCTGCGTTCCCATAAGTGGCAGCGGATGAGGCATATATCAATGGGCAGTTCAGTTCAATGGCCATTGCCCAAATGGATTTAGAATAGGCAACGTTTAATCGATCAAATATTTTTGAATCAAATTCGGTAGTATCGGTGCGTGCCCCTAAGTGGTAGATAACCTCAATGTTGAATGATGCGTAATTCGAAAGAAAGGCTTCTCGATCCACAAATTGTGCGCCTTCCAATCCCTTAAAATTAGCTCGTTTCGGTTCTTTTGAAAAGTCGTCGATCAATAATAGGTTTTTGTGGCCTTCCTCCCAGAGATTCATAGCCAAACAACTTCCAATAAACCCTGCAGCTCCTGTTATTGCAATCATAGATAATTCTGAACCTGACAAAGGTAGTTAATTACCATTTCTTGATGTAAGTATCGTCCAAAATGGCAAGTGCATAGGGCAGATGTCATAGAATTGTTAAGCTTTGATAACCACCTTCGTTCACGCAAACTTTTGTAATTTTGGTCGTTATAAAACCAGTTTGAAGTTTGCGTCCGTATTGCTTTGTGTTTTTTCTTTGTTTGTGGCAACGAGTTTTGCGCAGCTAACCAATCAATCCAACCTTCGTGTTAAAGTTGTTTTCTTTGTTTCGGATACCACATTTTTAGATTCTAACACGGTGGTGCCCGGCAGTTTGCAATTTGGAAGCCATTCGGATTCCCTGTTTAAATTATTGCAAGAACCTTCGCGTTTGGTTTGGATGGGAAAGGAAGATGCTCCGGATTCTATTCTTTGCTCATACCGAGTGATGACCTTTAATTTTACACAGTCGTTTCGAAAAAAAGACCCATCCTTAATCAATGAGTTTTACACCGATAATCCTTTTAGTTACATTCCAAAAAATGATCGGTTTATTAAGAGTTCGAGCGACGACATCAAAACGCTGGGTAATATTTCTCGCGGCATCGGTTTTGGCAATCGACAAGATGTTGTGGTTAACAGCAATCTCAACTTGCGGATGACGGGCAAGATTCAGGATAAAATCACCTTAATCGCAGCGATATCTGACGATAATAATCCCATACAACCCCAAGGCAATACTCAGCAAATTCAGGACTTTGATCGAGTTTTCATACAACTGGTTCAAGATAGTTCGGTATTAACTGCTGGTGATTTTCAGATGAGCACTCCAAGTAGCTCGTACTTTATGAAGTACAATAAGAAGTCGAGGGGAATGCAGCTCTTGCACAAAACCAGCTGGCAAGGAAATGCCTTCGAATGGCAAGTGGATGGCGCAATGAGCCGAGGCCGGTTTTCCAGAAATACCATTACTGGGATTGAAGGAAACCAGGGGCCATACAGATTGCAAGGTGCTAATGGCGAGTTGTTTATTGTTGTTATAAGCGGAACCGAACAGGTTTACTTGGACGGTGAGTTGTTAACGCGTGGAGAGCAAAACGACTACGTTATTGACTACAATTCTGGAGAACTGACGTTTATGCCTCGACAGGTAATTACAAAATACAGCCGGATGGTCGTAGAATTCCAATATTCCGATCAAAGCTATGCGCGATCGGTTATTCGAACCGGTGGAGCCTATACCATGGGAAAGGTACACGTTCGAGCAAATTACTATTCGGAACAAGATCATAAAAACCAACCTTTTCAACAAAACTTAGACATTTACGATTCGTTGCTGCAAAAGTCGGCTCGACAAATCTTAGCAGAAGCGGGCGATGCCGAATTGGTATTTATGCAGCGTGCTGATACGGTAAACAATTTCAACAACGAACGAATTCAGTACATCAGAAAGGATACGTTGGGATTCTCCATTTTTAGCTTTGCCCCCAGTGCCGAAGAAAATATTACCTACTACAGCGTTACTTTTAGCTATGTTGGTCAGGGCAACGGAAATTATATCCAAAAGCTTTCGAATGCCAATGGGAAAGTTTTTGAATGGGTGGCCCCGGTAAATGGACAATCCGTTGGCATCTATGGCCCAGTAGAAATTTTGGCTGCGCCAAAACGTCGAACCATGTTAAATGTTGGTGTTGATGTGCAGCTCAGTGAGTCGACGATTACCTCCATTGAGGTGGTACAATCGGTGAATGACAAAAATACGTTGAGTAAGCTGGATGCAAGTGATGACATCGGCTATGGCATTAAATTTGGTTTGGCTGACGTAAAAAAACTAAAGAAGGGGAGCAAGCAGCCATGGGTACTTACATCGAAACTTTCGTATGAATTTACTCAAGATAATTTTCAATACATTGAGCGTTATCGAGACGTGGAGTTTGAGCGAAAATGGAACCGAACCTTGTTGAACGAAGAGGGGCAACTTGCGCGATATGATGAGCATATATCTTCCGCAATTTTTCAGCTCAACAAAGGGAAGAATTTTGAATTTTTCATGGATCAGTCACTCTATCAAAAAGGGGCTAGCCTGGGTGGATACGCCCAAACCTATCGCTCTGTATGGAGAAAGAACCGGTATACTGCCCAAGGAGGACTTCAGCAGCAAGATGCACAGGTTGTGCTGAGCGGAAAGCCGGCCGATAATGTTTTTCAAAATTACTTCGGATCCATCAACAGACGAGGCAAGATTGCCAGCATTCAGGCCAAATATCAAGCGGAACACAGTTCTTTCAATGCTCTTAATGATTCCTTATTTGCGCAGAGCTATCGGTTTAATCAAACGGAATTGAGATTGTACAGCGGCGATTCCATTCGCTTATTCTATAATTTAACCGCCACTCAACGAAGAGACTTTGTGGCAAAGGAGGGCAGCTTTGAACCAACAACGGATGGGCGTACCGCCAACTTAACCGTTGGTTATACCACGCTAAACGGGCAACAATTTAATCTAACATCGGTATATCGAGAACTCGATTATCTCGATACGAGCCTTTCGCCCCAAAAATCGGATAACACCATTCAGGGTAGGTTGGAGATGAACCTTAGTTTGTTGAAATCGGTGGTTAAATGGTCGAGTTATTATCAGGTTGGATCTGGACAAGAACAGCGACGCGAATATTCATATTACGAAGTTGGAGGGGGTAATGGAGCTTTTATTTGGAACGACTACAACAACAACGACATTCAAGAACTCAACGAGTTTGAGGTAGCCTCGGGATTGGACCAAAGTCGGGCTAATTTTATTCGACAATACCTTCCAACTCAAGGTTTTATATCGTCTTACAGCAGCGAGCTCAATCAAAATTTGCGTATACAACCCTTGCGTGAGTGGAGGAGATCTTCGAACAAGGGATATAAATTATTAGCTCGATTTAGCAATGTTTCATCCATTCGAATACAGAAAAAAGTGACCGATGGACGTGGTTCGGTATTCTTGAATCCATTGCCACAAAATGTTCAAGATTCTGCGCTTTTGAGCAGCAATGCCAGCTTACGATCCGTGTTTTCCTTTAATCAAGCGTCTCCAATTTTTGGGATGGATTATCAGT
>JBLHHI010000115.1:0-9871 GCA_047614125.1 Bacteroidia bacterium
CATTCGAAAGCCAAGCTCCTAAATCAAGCTCAGTTCAAAACATTCAACTCAATATTTGCATGGCATTTGTAAGGATTGATTTGATTAGGTCAGCCGTTTTTTCTTCATCAACGAAATGGGTTTATTCAGGACTGCCGCCTTTAAAACTTCTTGATCGAACGGTTCTGTTCGAAAGTTTCCGCATTTAGCAAACGCCTTGAGCACTGTTTTGAACGATTGTGGCCAGTATGCAGTCAGAGGTTTTAGGGCAGACAATGCTAAGATATAGACCAAATCCACCCAACAACGATTACCTTTAAAAACAAAAAATGAATAGAATTACAATATTTAGTGCAGCTTTAATCATCGGGTTAAGTGCCTGTAAAAAGGATAAAGAGGATGTTCCAACTCCAGAAGTTAAAAAGAACGACATCCCAGAATTTTACCAAGAGTCATCTGAGGCAAACTGGGGCAAAACGGCTCCGGAAATAGTAAAGATATCGGAAAGTTCATCTCGTATATCAGATCCAACGGATTTAGACTTCAACCCTACTCGTCCAGGCGAACTGTGGATTGTGAATCAAGGAACTGAAGGTACGGGTGGATCAACCGTAATGGTTACCGGTTTAAATTCATCGAGCCCTTCGTACGACTATCGCAAAGACCAAAACTCTTGGCATTTTATGTCACTTCCTACTGGAATAGCCTTTGGAGACAATGGAAATTTCGCAACCTCTACGGGCGTTCTTGATGCAAACCACAACGGTGGAACCTTTACGGGCCCAGCCTTGTGGTCGAGCGATTTAAATGTATATGCACGCCCATCAGGGGGCAACGGGAGTCATTTAGATATGCTTCATGCCAGTCCGTACTCTATGGGCATTGCCTGGGAAACTGGAAATGCGTATTGGGTGATGGATGGTTATCATGGAAATATTTGCCGATATGACTTCGTCAATGATCATGGGCCGGGAAACTCTGATCACGATGATGGACGAGTTCGTAGGTACACAAACGTTAAGGTTAAAAAGAATTTGAATATTCCAAGTCACATGGAATTTGACCATGCCAACAACAACTTATATGCGGTTGACAACGGTAACAACAGGGTTCTTAAAATTGAAGTTTCCACGCAAAGTAAAATTGGCAATTTAACCTTGATTAATGAGCAATTGGCGGAGTATTCCGAGATGAATGCTGATTTTAAAGTAATTTCATCCAACGCTTTAACCTCGTATTGTGGCTTGGCTATGAATGGTAATCGCATATTTTTAAGCGACTATGAAACCGGCACCATCATCTGCTTAAACTCAGAAAACACGTACGAAATTGGTCGGATCGAAACTGGAATTAAAGGAATTACTGGTATTGTGGTAGACGCAAACAACGTACTTTGGTTTGTTTCAAATGAAACAGATGCACTTTATAAGGTGGTTTCAAAATAGATCACAAAAATCTTTTTAAGGTTTATCGCAAACTTCAGTTTGCGGTAAACCTATTTGTTCCAAACTTGTTCTCGATTAATAATACCGTTTATGAAAGAAGAAATGATTCACACCCATAGCTACAGCATTCAGGGAATGACGTGTGGTGGATGCCAAAGTCATGTACAACATGCCTTGAGTTCTGTTGAAGGAGTTATCAAAGTAGCTGTAAACCTAGAAAAAGGGGAGGCGTCCATCTCGATGAGTTCTCATATTAAGCTTGAAACATTTCAAGATGCGCTGGCCAATTCGAGTTACAGCATTCATAATCTTGGAGAGAACAACCATTCCAAGCCAAAACCCAATCTTCCCATTAAAGATGGAATTGGCGTGTTCTACTGCCCCATGCATTGCGAAGGCGACAAAACCTATTTAAAACCAGGTGATTGCCCAGTTTGCGGTATGGATTTGGTTGAAGAAGCAAAGCCTTCAATCAAACAAAGTAGGTATACGTGTCCAATGCACCCGGAAGTGGTGAGCGATGAACCGGGTGCTTGCCCGAAATGTGGAATGGATTTAGTTCCAATTCACGATGAAGTTGAAGAGGATAACACTTCCTATAAAAAGCTATTAAAGAAGTTTTGGATCGCCGTTGGATTTACCCTTCCCATTTTTATCATTGCCATGTCCAACATGTTTTCCAACAATCCACTTGAAAGGATAATGTCTTTGCATAGCTGGAATTGGGTTCAATTAATCCTATCCATCCCAGTTGTGTTTTACGCAACCTGGATGTTTTTCGAACGAGCCTATAAATCGCTGGTTACCAGAAATTTAAACATGTTTACCTTAATTGGCATAGGTGCGGGTGTGGCATGGATGTTTAGTGTAATTGCGTTGGTTATTCCCGGTGTATTTCCGGATGATTTCAAATCGGACGCAGGAACGGTTCACGTTTATTTTGAGGCGGCCACTGTAATTCTAACTCTTGTTTTGTTGGGGCAGGTTCTTGAAGCACGAGCGCATGGAAAGACCAGTGGTGCAGTTAAAGCCTTGCTTAAATTATCGCCAAACCAAGCCTTGCGAATAGAGAACGATGGATCTGAAACGTTGATTGCCATTAATGATATTGGCGTGGGGGATAAACTACGGGTTAAACCCGGAGAAAAAATACCAGTAGACGGAAGTGTGTTAGAAGGTGAAACCTCTGTTGATGAATCGATGTTAACCGGAGAACCCATTCCGGCACATAAGGTGGTGGGCAGTTCGTTGAAGGCCGGAACCATTAACGGCAATAAATCGGTCGTAATGACCGCAGAAAAAATAGGGGCGGAAACCCTTCTTTCGCAGATCATACACATGGTTAATACAGCCAGTAGAAGCAAGGCGCCCATCCAAAAAATTGCGGACCGAATCTCGGGCTATTTTGTACCTGTAGTAATTGGTATTTCTGTTCTAACCTTTGTTGTTTGGATGATTTTTGGTCCAGAACCCAAGCTGGTCTTTGCCTTTGTTAACGCCATTGCGGTTTTAATAATTGCCTGCCCATGTGCATTGGGTTTGGCAACTCCCATGTCCGTTATGGTTGGTGTTGGAAAAGGGGCACAATTAGGTGTTTTGATTAAAAATGCGGAAGCCTTAGAGAAATTAAACAAGGTAGATGTTTTAATAATCGACAAAACCGGAACAGTTACCGAAGGTAAGCCAACGGTAGAAAAGATGGTATCTACGTCGGCTTGGTTAGAAAAAGACTTGGCGCAAGCCGTTGCATCGGTTAATGTGAGAAGTGAACATCCGTTGGCAGAAGCTACGGTTCTTTGGGCAAAACAAAGCACAGTAGACCTGTTGCAGGTGGAAGAGTTTAAGTCGATAACAGGTAAGGGGGTCTCCGCTGTTTTAATGGGACAAAAAATCTACATCGGCAATGCTAAATTAATGGAGGAGGCAGGGATTCAAATTGAAGCCAAGGTTGCCGAAATGGTTCAATTTGAACAAGAACAAGGAAAAACATGTCCGTATGTTGCGGTTGGAGATACGATTGTTGGATTCGTTGTCATATCTGATGCCATAAAAAAATCGAGCATTGCTGCCGTTAAGGAGTTGCAAATGTTGGGAATGGAGGTGATCATGATGACGGGCGACAATCACCGTACCGCTCAGAACGTTTCAAAGCAAATTGGGGTAGATCAAGTATTTGCAGATTGTTTACCAGCCGACAAGCTGGATAAAGTAAAAAGTTTACAAGCTTCGGGTAAAAAGATTGCCATGGCCGGAGATGGTATTAACGACGCACCGGCACTGGCCTTGGCCGATGTTGGCATAGCGATGGGTACAGGAACAGATGTGGCCATCGAAAGTGCAACAATTACCTTGGTAAATGGCGACTTGCAGGGCATTGTTAAAGCTAAAAAGTTAAGCGCAAAAGTGATGCGAAACATTAAAGAAAACCTGTTTTTCGCCTTGGTTTACAACACCATTGGAGTGCCCATTGCAGCCGGTGTGCTGTATCCAATATTCGGCATATTACTCTCGCCAATGATTGCCGCACTTGCTATGAGTTTCAGTTCTGTTTCGGTAATATCTAATGCCTTGCGTTTACGTGGAGCAAAAATATCGTAGGGATTCGTGCGCCGAATGGATTGAAAAATTTCCCATTCTTTAACGCACCGTTGGCATTTGATGCACAATTTTTAGGTTTTAACGTTCAACTTTCATCTAAGTTTGCACCAATGAGTGAAGAGCATAAAGCAGCATTTATCAGCATTATTGGGAAACCAAATGCGGGGAAGTCTACCCTGTTAAACGCTTTAATGGGCCAAAAACTGGCCATAACCAATGCCAAGGCGCAAACAACACGCCATCGCATACGTGGCATGGTTAATCATGAAAATTGTCAGTTGGTCTTTTCCGATACGCCGGGTATAATCAATCCTTCGTACAAGTTGCAAGAAAAGATGATGCAATCGGTTCAAGAGAGCATTGAAGATGCAGACATCATTATTCTGGTGGTGGATGCTACGGATTCGAAGTTGGCCCCTGAAGTTTTTGAGTTGCTCGACAAATCGGTTGCTAAAAAAATTCTAGTCATAAATAAGATGGACGAATCGGGTCCGGAAAGTTTACAAAGAATTGTAGATGAGTTTTTGGGCAAGTACGGTTTTAATGATCACATCATTGTTTCTGCTTTACACAAGTTCAACACCAAGGGTTTGCTGAGTTTAATGGTGGAACTGGCACCCGAACATCCTGCGTATTTTCCCATTGATCAACTTACCGATAAATCGGATCGGTTTTTAGCTGCCGAGATGATTCGCGAAAAAATGCTTACGCATTATCAACAAGAAATACCGTATTCGGTAGAAGTTGTAGTTGAATCCTTTAAAGAAACCAAGACGATTATTCGAATTTCGGCGGTAATTTATGTGGAGCGAGATTCTCAAAAAATAATCATCATTGGCAAACGCGGTTTAGGATTAAAGCGCATTGGAACGGAGGCAAGAAAGGACATGGAACGCCTGTTCGATAATAAGGTATTCTTAGAACTCTTTGTTAAGGTGCGCGATAAATGGAGAAACGACGATCAACAACTGAAGCGTTTCGGATACGGCACGGAGTGATATCGGCCATATATATGCGGATTAGTTAGGTTGTTACCCGCTATTAACTCAATTTTGCATTTTATTTTCAAAAGCAAAGATGTCTGGAATTGTTGCAATAGTAGGTCGGCCAAACGTAGGTAAGTCCACCATTTTTAATCGATTACAAGGAGAACGTAAAGCAATTGTAGATAATGTTTCCGGTGTAACCCGCGATCGTCATTACGGCGAAACGGAGTGGTTGGGCAGGGAGTTCAACATTATTGATACTGGTGGTTATGTTACGAATTCGGATGATGTGTTCGAAAAAAGCATTCGAAGTCAGGTTGAAATAGCCATGTCGGAGGCGGATGTTCTCGTTTTTTTAGTGGATGTAACCACAGACGTAACCGATTTGGATGAGTCGTTTGCTCGCATATTACGAAAAACGAACAAACCAGTAATTTTAGCAGTAAACAAAGTAGATAATCACGAACGATTAAATCTATCCTATTCCTTTCACAGCCTGGGCTTTGAGCATCTCTATCCAATTTCATCGATGTCTGGCAGTGGAACCGGAGAGCTTTTGGATGCCATAGTATCCTTGCTTCCTGAAGATTATCCCAGCGAAATAAGTGATTTGCCAAGATTGGCGGTAGTTGGAAGACCCAATGTTGGCAAGAGTTCTTTAGTGAACACCTTGTTGGGTGTTGAGCGCAATATTGTTACAGAAATAGCTGGAACCACCAGAGATACCATCGATTCGAAGTATTCGGGTTATGGAATGGAGTTTGTTTTGGTGGATACGGCAGGGGTTCGGAAGAAGGGAAAGGTATTCGAAAATATTGAGTTTTACTCTGTAATGCGAAGTATCAAGGCCATTGAAAGCGCTGATGTTGTTTTGTTGGTAATTGATGCTGAAACGGGTTTTGAATCGCAGGATGTTAACTTATTTAGTTTAGCGGCAAAGAATGGCAAAGGAATCGTAATCTTGGTAAACAAGTGGGATTTGGCGGAAAAGGATCATAAAACTACTAAGTATTATACCGATGCCATCCAAGAGAAAATCCAGCCTTTTAATGATGTTCCGGTATTGTTTATTTCAGCTCTAACTAAACAACGCGTTTTTAAAGCAATTGAAACGGCCATCGATGTTTTTAAAAATACGGCCAAGCATATCCCCACGTCAAAGTTAAACGAAGTGCTGCTTCCAATCATGGAAAACACCCCTCCACCATCCAAAAAAGGAAAGTATATTAAGATTAAGTACGTAACTCAAATCAAGACAAAAAAGGTAAGTTTTGCGTTTTTCTGCAACCTTCCACAGTATGTTGGAGAAGCCTATAAACGCTTTTTGGAGAACCAAATAAGACAACACTTTGATTTTCAGGGAGTTCCAATTACAATCTTCTTCAGAAAAAAATAATTACTTTTTTTTGGTGTAGGATACAATTATTTATATTTGCAGCCTAATTGTAATAGGTACCTTAAATTCAAAAAAATGAAAAAGATTTTTGCACTAATGGCAATCGGAACTATGTTCTCATTTGCCGCTTGCACATCAACTGGAAGTTCTGACGCTGACAACGCTGCTGCAGAGCAAGCGAAAGCTGACTCAATTGAAATGGCTATGAAAGCTCAGGCTGAAGCTGATTCAATTGCTGCTGCTGCCGCTGCTGCTGCTGTTGTTGACACTATGCCAGCTCCAGAAGTTGACGCTAAGTAAGGAATTTAGAAAATAGGCATAAGCTCGTTTTCAAATTAAAATTTATCCCGCTTTGGCGGGATTTTTTTTGTCGTAAATTTCATCGTTGTCCTATCTTCGTTTGTGATATGAAAAAGTTAGGATACACCATTTTCTCTGCTATGTGCATGCTTTTGATGCTTGCAATGTTTACGGCTTGTACAAAAACGACAGAAATTCCACCGGATGAAGACAAAAAAGTAAATGAATTTTTAAAGAGCGATAAGCAACGAGCCGATTCAGCGAAAAAGGCGATGGGTATTAAGTAAGTCGCTCACCTGCTTCCGCTGAGAATACCAGAAATGGTTCCAAAGCTGTTAATTGCTTTTAACACCCAGGGGTCTTCGGGTATGCGCAACGAATTATATGCTTCATCACCTAAAATTTGGTAGGCTAGGCGATATTTCACTTCCCGTTTAAACGAAGAATCGTGCCCTGCTGCGTATTTGTCAATCACAGCATTGATGTGCTTATTTGTCATCCATTGTTGATTCGCAATAACTGCTAATTCAGCGAAATGTGCGTCGATTATAGCAATGGCCACGGCAGAGACGTTTTGGCGGCTTATACCAATTTCTAAGGCATCTTCCATCAATACATCTGGAATTATACCCCCATTACTTACTACGGCTCTTCCGTTGGCTGTGGTGAATGTTTTAGCTTTTGCGTCTTGTTTCCTATTCGAGTCCAACAAATCAACATAGCCATTGGCATCATATGGTTTTTGGATCGACCTACCGGACGGAATGTAATATCGAGCAATGGTTAATCGAATTTGAGCTCCATCGTTCAGTTGAAAGGTTTCTTGAACTAAGCCCTTGCCGTAGGTAGGAGCTCCCAAAATTAAGCCGCGATCTAAATCTTGAATGGCACCAGAGAATATCTCGCTGGCTGAAGCCGAATAATGATTCACCAGACATACGAGATCCATGTTGATACATGTGCCACCTTTTTTGGCGGTATAATTTTTTCGTTTTCCGTTTTTGCCTTCGGTGTAAGCCAACAAAACATTATCATCCACAAACTCATCCAACAAAGCGATGGAGGTTTGCAGATATCCACCTGGATTATTGCGCAGGTCTAAAACAATTTGAGTAAGTGGGCCCGTGGCTTGCAGGCTTTTAATTAGGCTTAAAAATTCTTGATGCGTGGGTTCTGAAAAGTGCAAAATGGAAATGTATGCCGTTTGATTATTCAATCTAAATCCGCTAACGGTTGGCTGCTTAATTGCCGCTCGGGTAATTTTTAGCTCAAAGGTTTTTTCGTTGGATTTACGATATACGAGCAGCGCCACTTCAGATCCTTTTTTGCCTTTTAAGGTAGCAATGATGTCGTCGTTTTGGAGACCGGTAAGCGTAAAAGTATCGGCCCTAAGCAATCGATCGCCGGAAAGAAGTCCAGAGAGTTGAGCAGGGCCATCTTTTAAAACACGCACCACAACGGGAGTATCACTGGCCACCAAAAATTCCAAACCAATTCCATCAAAACCACCTTTTAAATCTTGATTGGCAGCTACAACCATGTTTGCTGGTATGTAAACGGAATGCGGATCAAAGGATGAGAGCAACGATTTAATGCCGCTTTCTTCAACTTTTTCAAAATCCAAGCTATCAACATAGGCACGTTGAACGAGACTCATGATTTGTTCCATCTTGGTTTTGGAAACCTCGCCCGATCTTGCGCTCCAGGTGGTCCAATAGGCACCCATGAATAAGCCAACGGCCAATAAGACCGAGTACAGCAGAGGTTTCATAATTGCAGATTTAGACGACATAGCAATCCGAGCAGGGCTTAATATTAAACCGACTCTTGAGGTGTTCCTTTGTTAACCGTCATTAGGCTCAATTCGAGTGCTTTTTTGCTTATTCCTACTGACTTAATATTAAATTGATGCACCTTCATCATAGCTGTTTCAATGAGCTTAGATGCATCCATTAAAATAGCAACATCATTAACTTCTGCGTCTTTTTTCATTAGGTAAGCAAAAACCCGTGCCATTCCACAATTGGCAATAAAGTCGGGAATAACGGCCATATGATTATCGGCATAGGTTGAAATTGGGCCCATAAAAATCTCGTTATCAGCAAAAGGCACATTTGCGCCACAACTAACCACTTCCATGCCTCCCGCAATCATGTCATCAACCTGCTCTTTCGTAACCAGCCTAGAACCCGCTCCAGGGATAAATATTTCAGCTTTTAGCTTCCAAATTCGTTCGTTCACTTCTTCGAATGAAAGCATGTTTGGTGCCGATAATTTATTGCCATTTCGGGTTAGGAATAAGTGCGTAATCTCATCCAAAGTAAATCCTTGCTCCTTTATTAAGCCACCGTCTCGATCGATAATTCCGGTAACGGCTACACCATTTTTGGCGAGATAGAAAGCAGCTGCGGCAGCAACATTTCCCCATCCTTGAACGATGCATTGTTTGTGGTTCATAGTTCCACCCCAAATGCTGTAGTAGTGGCGCACAGCTTCGGCCACACCCCACCCGGTTATGAGATCTCCAATGGTATAATTTCGCTCCAAAGAAGGGGAAAATCGGCCATCTTCCATAACGAGCGAAACGCCTTTTTGCAATCGGCCAATGGCTTGAAGTTTCTCCTCCTTGGTATAATCCTTCAAATGACCATTAACGGTGCCTTCCTGTGGATGTAAAATGCCAAACTCACTTGTGATCGGAATAACTTCAAGATTTTGGTCAACATTCATGTCGCCACCGGTACCATAATACGTTTTTAATATGGGAGCCACAGCTTTATACCATCTGCGTAAAACTCCTTCTTTGCGAGGGTCACTGGGGTCAAAATCAATTCCAGACTTAGCTCCACCGATTGGCGGGCCAGAAACTGAAAACTTGATCTCCATGGTTTTGGCCAATGATTCGACCTCACGCATATTTAAACCCTTTCGCATTCTGGTTCCACCACCAGCCGAACCATTTTTAAGCGAATTTATTACCAACCAACCTCGAGCGTCGGTTTCGCCATCATTCCATTCAAAAATGATTTCTGGACGTTTTTCTTCAAATTGCTTGAGCAAGTCTATCATTATTTTAATTCAATTTTTTGATACAAGTTTTTTGTATTCACCACATTTAAAAAATAAAAGCCAGGGGGATATGCGCCAATTTTTATGTCACCATTTCG
>JBLHHI010000116.1:0-9648 GCA_047614125.1 Bacteroidia bacterium
TCAGAATGACTAATCAGAATGACTAATCAGAATGACTAATCAGGATGACGATTCTTATATGACCTTATGTGGTTTAAAAAAGTAGTGAGTATCAAGTAGTGAGAAGGGGCAATGCTAAATAGACGTGACAGATTCAAAATTGAAATTGCATTTGAGTTTGTCATTGAATTTCATTAGTGCCCTTATATGGTTTAAAGAGTCATCATGCGCGTATTCAACTTAATCTGGCAAAGCCTCCCGCCAACCAGCCAACAATTCTTTTGACAATTTTTTTACGGTTTCTTGGTTTGCAATGTTACCGGCTAAATTGAGGTTTTCATCTGGATCGCGAAGGCAATCGTACAGCTCATTGGTAACATAGTTTCCTTTCTCATTTAATTCATTGTTCCAATAATACCATTCAACATAATGGTATTGCTTGGTCTTAATGGAGTAGCCCATATACCTCTTTCCATCGGGAGACACTTTTGGCCTGCGATGAAATTGACTATAAGCTGCTTTCTTCCAAGATCTATCCGGTTGGGCAATGAGTGGAACAAAACTTGTTCCTTGCAAATAATTGGGAGCATCAATGCCGGCTAATTCGCATAACGAAGGATACATATCGATCAGTTCCGTTATACCAAATGACTGTTTTCCTTTATTTAATTGATTGGGGCTGCAAATAATCATGGGCACGTGAATGTCGATGTTATAATTCGACTGCTTACACCACCCATTGTGCTCTCCTAATTTCCACCCATGGTCTCCCCATAAAACAATGATCGTGTTATTGTAAATGTTTAAATCTTTGAGATGTTGAATAATTTGTCCAAAAAGGGCATCAACATAACTCACACTTGCATAATAGCCTTGTTTTAAGATGCGTGCAGTATCTTCATTCATAACATTTACGGAAGGATGTTTCAAATTTGAGAAACCATTGTAACCTCTTAATTCATACATAGAATTCATGGTCATTACCGGAGACAATTTTGGAACAAAAGGATTGCGTGCCAAGGGTATGCTGTCTTTATGGTAGTAGTCCCAATATTTTTTAGGAACGGCAAAGGGCAGGTGTGGACGAAAATAGCCCAGCGCCATAAAAAAGGGCTGATCCCCTTTGGCTAACCGCGACAATGTTCTTTTGGCAAGTTCGGTTTGTGCACCATCGAAATACAAAGAATCATGAACATCTTCCATCTCCCAGGCGGGCCCGTTATTCCATCCATCGGCGTAGTAATTAGGTCGCTTGGATACCAGTTTATCTCTTTTTATTTTTTGCGCTTTTTGCGTTTCTTCATTCACATAAAACGTTTCGCCATCTCTTTTTAACCATTCTGGTCTTGAATATTGAACGGGACGTAAATCCGGCTCATCCCAAGAAACAGAATCGGGCATGTAGTTATGAAATATTTTGCCAATGCAAACGGTGTGGTAGCCATTTTTATTGAAATGCTGTGGCATCGTAATAATGTTGGGATGAATTTTCCTGAACTGATCTCCCAGATGCCAAACACGCGTTGAATCTGGGCGCAGTCCAGTCATGAGACTTGCCCTCGAAGGTGCACAAACGGCGGCTTGGCAGTAGGTGCTTCTAAAGGTCATTCCGGCACCTGCAAAATGATCAATATTTGGCGAAACAATGTGACCATTGCCATACGCTCCAAGGTTTGGGCCCAAATCATCGATTGAAATAAACAGAATATTTGGACGCTTATTCTCCGTTTTGGGGGCGGTAGAACGGCACGACGCCATCCCCATAACCATTCCAACAATTATCATCGTAATTATGTGAATTGAGGTTTTACGTGTTGTTGCTAAATGCATAGAATTATATTGTTCATATTGTTTTTACGGCATGGTTTCCTGCCCTAATTATTGAACCTTCAGCAGATCATCACATTGATCTCAGTTTCAATTTAATGGCACACTTGGGGCTCCCCATCGCTCTTCTCTCCACGCCTTTTGTTCTTCGCTCGAAAGGAAGGTCCAGGCAACAATTCGACTGGATTTATTGCTTGTTCCCATCGATATCTCTTTGATTTGAATGGCTTCTACAGTTTCGAGCAATTCGTGGATTCCTTTCAAATGCGATTGTTTGGAGACTAAGGTAGAAAACCAATAACAGTTCTTAGAGAATCGCACGCTCTCTTTAATCATGTTCTGAATGAATTTATATTCTCCACCGTCACACACAAGTTCACTGCTAATTCCAGCAAAATTGAGTTTGGGAGTTTTAACCTTTTTCCCAGTTAAGTTCTTTATTTTTCTGCGACTTCCTTTTTGAGCTTCTTCCAATGAAGAATGAAAAGGAGGATTGCAAATCGTTAAATCAATCTTGTCTTCTTTGCGAATTACCCCGTAAAAAACGTCTTTCGAATCTTTTTGGAGTCTGCACTCAATTTTATCTTTAATGGTTGGATTCGAATCCACAATGCTCTGGGCAGACACAATCGACTTTAGATCAATGTCGGATCCAATAAAATTCCAATCGTATTCAATTACACCAATAATTGGGTAAATGCAACTGGCACCAACGCCTACATCCAAACAGGTTATTGTATTTCCTTTGGGAATTGCATCTTCATTGTTATCGCTCAATAGATCTGCAATGTTGTGGATGTAATCGGCCCTTCCCGGAATCGGTGGACACAAATTTTCGGAAGGGAACTCCCAGTTCTTTATTCCGTAATAGTGGTTTAGTAAGGCTTTATTCAAAAGTTTAACCGCTTCTGGGTTTGAAAAATTGACCGAATCTTCCCCAAATTTATTGGGCACTACAAATTGCTTCAAATCTGGATATGAAGCTGTTAACCCACTTAAATCGTATCGCTCACGATTCCTATTTCTAATGTGAAGTCGTGTTTTTTCGCTTTGTTTTGTTTTTAAAGTCATGATTTACATTGATTCCAAAATGGGTGATTCGTCTTCCACTTTTATATCCTTGCTAAGTGTGGCCGCACAGTTTAAAGCCATTCCCTGAAGGCAGCAATCTTGGATGGCTTTAGCACCTTCCATTGAGGTCTTCTATTCCCATCCAAAGAACAAGACGAAAGTAACTTAAAAAAATGGTGACTTCTGATATCTGTGCTCATCTAAGCAATGTCGATAGAGTATATATGAAAATTACACTTGTAAAAATGCTTCCTTCGCGATGGAAATACCTTATCACACACAAACTAGAGCAAATAGATATCGTACCTCCTTCAAATCATCTTGCTTTTGTTCGTTTGGGGTTAACGAAAACAATACCGTAAAAAACTGATTTATGGGTGTGGCAACAGACCGTGTCTCAAAAGCTACTTATGCGCGGCTTAAAATGACCATGTCAAACAAAAATCTTTCTTCTTTTACCATTCATGACGCCGGTATAACGTTTTGCTTGAAATAACCAATTACATATGTTGCAAACAGGCTTAGTAAACCTATCTTGGTATGTTGATCCCAATTAATCAACAATAACATGGTAAGGAATCTACTGTCGTGCCAAATTAAAGATTACCTTTATAATCTAACATTTAAAAACAGATTTGATTTAACCCGTTTATGGAAAAACCGACAATTGCTCAAAATTCTCCCTATGTTGTTAAAGTAACCGCCGGCACCTACGCTTGGTGCGCCTGTGGTCAAAGCACAAACCAACCCTATTGTGATGGATCGCACAAAACAACTTCTTTTTCTCCAGTGATAGAAAAAGTAACCGAAGAAAAAACAATTGCTTGGTGTGGTTGCAAAAACTCAGGTAATGCCCCATTTTGTGATGGATCGCACAATTCGCTCTAATCGAATAAGCTGGTTATCGGCCCATTTCTTCATAAATTACGAAAGCAACATTTCCATAAGGTGATCCTTTGTCAAAAAGGCATGTAGCCCAGATATCACTTGCTTTTTGAACCGATTTATGTGTCAATCAGTCCATCGCTCATATTTCCTGCTATTTGAGTAAAGTGACTTCCTTGGCTGGAGTACGTTGCAGGAAGACGTAAAAACTTTGAATATGTTCGGATGGTCCATGAAACAGGCCCTCGGAAGAAATATGCCTCGGGGTATGCAATTTTGTCGATGTCCTTTTTATATTTTTCAGCCGTTCCCTTCGATAAATGAAATTTCAATTCATCGCTATTTTCAAAGGTCTCATGAATAATCAGCGCATCTTCTCCAATAGCACGATACACTTCAAATCGAACAAGTCCTTTCTCCATAGAATGGGCATCGGAACCAACGCGTTGCCACCAGTATATTAATTCCTCAAGACTACTCACCTCGCGCGATTTACAAGTCCATTTAGCTGTTACCTGAATGGCGTTAGCAGGATCAGCACGTTTATAGTCGTTCTTAACATAACCAAAAAGATATTCACCAAAAACGCTTGACGCAACCTTGGACGAAAGTTCTTCCCTCGTAGCTTCGGTGATCGTAACTCCTCGCACTAGGTGAATTTCTGGTTTGGCTACCTTTGTCAGTGCTTCAGCATGATCAGCCGCGGTATGGGTAAAGTAGTTTATCAAGGATTGAGAATTCTTAAAAACATGGTGTACCAAAACTGCATCTTGGCCAACTGCGTGATTGATTTCAGTTGAAAGGATGCCATCGTAATATTTAGCGGCCTGGTGAATTTCTTCCCACTCCTTCAACATTTCTTTTGATTCGGAAGACTTAGTGAATAATCCTCCTTTTTTTTTGGGAACCCATTTTCCAGTAATGCTAATTTCCTCTCCTTGTCGAGGTGGTTGAGAAAGGAAATCAGGTAAAGCTTTTTTTAGTTGAATCATAGGCATTTAATTGGCGAGCCATGGGGGGACTCAAGTTTTGAATATCTTGTTTAATTGTTAGTAGTATATCACAAAGCTATGTTGTAAAATTTAGTAAGCAGGGTGGCTTAAACGACAATATAACGGTTTGTTTACGCCACAATAATGATCTATTGTTGCAATTATTGTCTAACCTATGAAACATGTCAGCATTCTAGTTCCTGCCGGAATTGTAATTGTAGATACCATTATAGCATCTTACAATCTGCTTAAGATGGCCAATTCACATAATAAAAAAATCCATCAAATTCATTCCGATCTTTTCACAATTGATTTGGTTGGTTTAAATAATGAACCCGTACAATATCAAAACCTGTTTCAGGTCTCACCCACCAAGTCAATACATGAGATAGGCAAGACAGACTTAATTATCATTACTGCCATAGCCGGAGATATTGAAAAGCAAATAGAACGAAATTTGGAGTTTATACCCTGGATTAAAAGGCACAGAATTGAAAATGACGCTGAAATTGCCAGTTTGTGTAAAGGAGCTTTTCTGTTGGCGGAAACGGGTCTACTAAATAACAAATCATGTGCAACGCATTGGTCTAGCCATGCGCAATTCAAACAGAGATATCCTAAGGTAAATCTAGTTCCGGAAAAGATAATTAGCGAAGACAACGGATTATACTCGAGCGGTGGTGCATACTCATTCCTTAACTTCATGATTTATCTTATAGAAAAGTACTACGGTAGAGAAACAGCCGTATGGTGTTCAAAGATTTCTGAGATAGAATTCGACCGTTATAATCAAAATCAATTTATCATCTTTAGTGGACAAAAAGATCATGATGACAAGCCAATAAAGCAAGCTCAATTATATATTGAAAACAATTTTGAAAAAAAAATAATCATTGAAGAAATTGCCAACTTAGTTCATTTGAGCAGCAGGTCCTTCCTTAGAAGATTCAAAAAAGCGACCTCGAATACTCCGCTTGAATATATTCAACGGGTAAAAATTGAAGCCGCAAAAAAGAGCTTAGAATCTTCTTTTCAGAGTGTTCAGGAAGTGATGTATGCCTCCGGATACATCGATGTAAAAGCTTTCAGAAACACTTTTAGAAAATATACCGGCTTATCTCCATCCGATTATCGAAGAAAGTACAATCGAGAAATCGCTTATGCCTTATGATATAATTCTTGCTCATTTCATGGACATATTGCATCCCCAAAACACCGTATCAAAAAGAAGTAAAATAAGAATAGTTTTGCACCCAATTTGAAAAGGTCATGAAACGCGTCAACGAATACAAAAAACTCTTTAATGTTGGATCGAAAATCGATCTAAAAGAGCTCAAAACAACGTATAGAGAATTGATCAAAGAATGGCATCCAGATAAATTTCAGGATGAAGCCTTGAAAGAAGAAGCCGGCCTTCGAAGCAAAACAATAATTGATGGTTTTCACTTTTTGGTGAGCATAGCACCAGATACCAAGGAAGCCCTAAAAGAAGAATACGAGAGAACGACCTCCGATACTGGGATCATCGATTTTAAACACAAGGGTCTGGTATTGGAAGTTTCTTTTGCCGATGGAACTACCTACGAATACTTTGGAGTAAACAAGAACCTATACGGCAAGTTTCTAAACAGCGACCGGCAATATCGTTTTGCAAAGAGAAACATCTTCCACTCTTTTCTTTACCGCAAGTCAAAGAAGGATGCGGTATTGGAATACGATTGAACATTAATGCATTAACTTCGATTCGATGTTAAGCTCGAATCCAAAATGACAAATGTGCAAATACTTCCCGAAAGCTTCGGATTTTTAAAAACCTTGGAAGCCAACAACAATCGCGATTGGTTTGCCGCAAATAAAGACGCCTACCTCACCGCGCAAAATAACATAGCTGCTTGCGTTGATCATCTCATCTTATTAATGAATGATCACGATCATCTTGAAAACAAATCCGGCAAAAAAAGTCTGTATAGGATCTATAACGATGTTAGATTCAGCAAGGATAAAACTCCATATGGCGCTCGTTTTGCCTTTAGTTTGCGACGTGCCACTCCATATAAAAGAGGTGGATATTACACCCATTTAAAACCTGGAAGCAGTTATTTAGCCTGTGGATTTTTTGCACCCAATCCCGCTGATTTAAAAAGAATTAGAACCGACATTGTTTATAACCACCAAGAGTGGCGCAAAATTTTAGATTCTAAATTGTTTAAGAAGAACTTTGATGTTTTACTGGGCAATTTGGTTCCAACGGTACCGCGCGGTTTCGATAAAGAACATATTGCCATTGATTTAATTCGGCATAAACAGTTTATTCTAAAACACACCTTTACCGATGAGGAGGTACTGAATCCAAACTTCTTGTTCAATGCCAATGAAATATTCAAATCCGTTCGACCTTTTTTTGATTACCTGAGCATGGTACTTACCACCGATGCGAATGGAGAAATGATCATTTGAAAAAAAAATAAAAACAATGCTTCACAGCACTAAAAGGCTCATTATCAGCTACTACAAACTCGCCGTTTCATCTATCTTCAACATAAAATCCGACATTTGAACTGGGTCTAATTCACCCTGAATTACATGCAAGTCGGAGATGTATTTCATTCCTAAATATGTTGCGGTTTTTCGAAACGGTAGCCAAAAATCATCGCCTAAATTATCTCCATTCGAACTGCTTATTGCCGCCATATATTTACCTGATAATTTCCGTCCAACTGCCTTTTCAATGCTCAATAAATCCGAGAATCTATCAAAAAAGACTTTCATTATTCCGCTCATAGAATACCAATAAACTGGTGTTGCAAAAATCAGGACATCGTAGCCATTTTCAATTCGTTTCATCAATTCAATGAAATCGTCTTCTCGGTTTTTATGTTCATAATCGAAATGTGTTATGTTGTATTCTTTCAAGTTGATAACGTCACACTTGGATATAAGAATGAGTTGAGAAACTGCCTTTTCAGTTTCACCATTCGCATTTGAACTTCCATTTATGATTACTTTTCGCACTTTGCTATTCATCAAACAAGACTAATTCTCACCTTCGCTTTTTTAAGCCTGCTGTTGTTTGTTTTAGCAATAAGCTTTTCAGCCACATCCTCATGTACTCCAACATAGGTGCAATTCTGTTGGACTTCAATAACGCCAAGTTGATCTTTTTGGATTTGGCCTTGTTTGAGAAATAAACCAGCTACGTCTCCTTTAGATATTTTATCTCGTCTTCCCCCAGTTATGTACAAGGTCGTCCATTTTATTGGGGTTGGAAGCGATGATTTTTTCAAATCTTCGACACGCAGGTTTTCCAGAGAAAGCTCTTGAATAAAGTCGGGTAAGTCCTCTCCTTCCCAATGCAGAATGTAGGCCATTCCATCGCGGTTCATCCGAGCCGTACGTCCGTTTCGATGGGTAAATTCTTTATTGCGCAGCGGAAGGTGGTAGTGTAGAATAAATTTTATTTCGGGGATATCCAATCCCCGAGCTGCCAAGTCGGTTGCCAAAAGAAGTTGGATGGTTCCGTTCCTAAATTTCACAAGTGCCCGCTCCCGATCAATTTGCTCCATGCCGCCGTGAAAACATTCATGACCAATTCGATTTTCGGTTAAAAACTCACTAACTCGCTCCAATGCATCTTTGAAATTACAAAAGATTATTCCGGGTTGATGGCCAATGAAAGCAAGTGTTTTTTTCAATGCTGCTAACTTATCTTTTTGCGGCGAAAGAATCGTTTTTATGGTTAGTTGTGAACTGGCTTCTTTAAGATAATTAATAAAAACCGGTTTAAGCAATCGTACAAATTCCGGAATCTTGGCATCGCTGGTAGCCGAAGTAAGAATTCTTTGTTGAACGTTTGGAAGTGCTTCCAAAATCTCAGCCATTTCCTTTTCAAAGCCTATTTCCAAGGATTTATCAAATTCATCGAGTATGAGAGTATGAATAAATTCCAGCGAAAAATTATCTCTCCGCATTCGGTCGGCCACTCGCCCGGGTGTGCCAATAAGTATGGCCGGTCGATGTTTCAAATCGATTCGATCGAGCGAACCCGCACGTCCTCCATACACTGCATTCACCTTAAATCCTGAGCCCATTTTTCGGGTAACCTGTTCTATTTGCTGCGCCAATTCGCGTGATGGAACAAGGATAAGGAGTTGAATTTCAGCACATTCAACATCCAATTGCTCTATTAACGGCAAAAGAAAGGCCAAGGTTTTGCCTGTGCCTGTTGGCGAAAGGAGTACCACATCCTTCTTTAACTGAATGGTTTTTCTTGCCTCCTCCTGCATCGGATTGAGCGCTTTAATACCAAACTTATCTAAGAATGAACGAATCGCTTTATCGTTTGGATTTATATTTTGATCTGCAGTATTGATAGACATGTGGTAAGTGTACCGTTAAGATTAATTTTAGGCAAAGTTAACCTTTCGATGTGCCAATTTATTTGAATTCGCCTTACCTCAATTCAATCATATTTTTATTCCAATTAAAGGAGAAAAACCTTTGCTAGCCAAAACAAATTGGTTTGTTACCTAAATCGATTTAATGCACCTACCTAAATGTGATGAGGAATTATATATTTCTAATTTGTCCTATTTATTCCGTTAGCTTTGTTTCTCTGGGACATTGGCAGAAAGATAACCTGCTTGTATTTTGGCTTTAAAAATGCTTTCTATGGGTTCCAAAAAAAAACATTTCTTCAAATTATGCTTCTTCATCGCCTTACCTGTAATTGCTTCTGGTATTGTTTTGTGGCGCGAAGTAAAAACCTTGCCCCCAAACGATGTTATTGCGGTGGATGTTCCATTGGCAGAACCAACCAACACGAAACTTACGTTAAGAGATAGTATTGTAAATTTTGGTAAAACTCTGTTGGGTACACCGTACATATATGGCGCCT
>JBLHHI010000117.1:0-9623 GCA_047614125.1 Bacteroidia bacterium
AAAAATCTGAACCTGCAAATATTAATCGAACTCAGGTTACTAATTATAATCCTCGTCCACCCGTAACAAAGTGCTTTTCCAGCTTTCTCCATTTATGCTAATCTCAACGTAGTACTTCTTCATAAAAATGTGTCGGATGCGAACCGTTAACACATCGCCTACCTTGGCGGTTGAGTTTTTTACAGTAACAGATTCTAAGGTGGCTTGAAAGGTGCAGGAATCAATCCAAACCAACTTGGATTTTAAATGCTGTTTCCCTCGATTGTGTAACTCCGTGTGCCGATCGCCCTTAATGCGCACAATTACCGGGGAATATTTGGGACCGTAACTGAAGGTCCCTTCATGCATCTTGATACAGCGACTTGATTTAATATTTGGACTCAGCGCCAACGAAGAAGTGCCGATCCAAATGAGGCTTAAAAGGACTAGGCCAAATAGTTTTGATGCTGTTTTCTTGCTCAAATGCTTCCTCAATCAAAGTATGTTCAATTCAAAAATAGCAAGGTAGGTGCAGTCATCATCATTTGTTCACGTTTAACAATTCACATAAATATAGTCAGTGTAGGTAAATGTTGATTTGAGAATGCACTTCAACCAACGGGTCGATGTGCACAAAGTTCAAATAGTATACCTTTGCAGGCTATAATAATCTTTACAATACAAGATGTTAAACGGAAGAATTACTTCAACAATAAACACAGATCGATCGGAACAAGAGGTTCGTTCGAGCTTGGAAAATGAGTTGTCGATCATTGGAGTGCCAAGCATTACCGAAGAAGGCCACATCTTCATTAATGCCGAGCAGTTCGCCAATTCGTTGGTTACCGCGAAGATTGATGGGAGTTTGCGAAAAAATGAAGATGAGTACTTAATTACGGTTAATTACAACCTCTCATTTACCACCTTAGGATGGGTAATCTTTGCAATCTGCCTCATCTTTTATTTCGTTGGCATTTTGTTGGTCATTCTGCCACTTTACAATTCGTATCAAGCCAAAAAGCAAATTGAACTTGCGCTAAAAAATACCGAGTTCGTATTTAAATAGGCCCGTTGTAAAATGAATATGAAGCGAACGTACAAACTTAGCATAATCTTGGCCATGATATTGAGCACCATACTGGGATGCGGTTCTGATGCTGAATTAGCAACCAAGGCAGACTTTGATCTTAATAAGTATTTGGGAACATGGTATGAAATTGCCCGATTCCCGCACAGTTTCGAAAAAGGTTTAAGCTGTGTATCTGCAGAATACTCCTTGCGAGAGGATGGAAAGATTAACGTCAAAAATAAGGGCTTCCAAACGAACAAAGAGAAATGGACAAGCATAGATGGGGTTGCCCGCGTTCCAGATATTTCAAAGCCAGGAGAAATAAAGGTTCAATTTTTTTGGCCATTTAGCGGCGATTATTTTGTGATTGATGTTGATGAAGAATATCACTACGCCCTTGTTGGAAGCCCATCGCGAAAGTACTTGTGGATATTGAGTCGCGAGGTGCAATTAAACGAGATCACCATACAACAAATAACGGCGGCGGCCGAAGAAGCTGGTTTTGAAGTAAGCAAACTCGAACGTGTTGAGCACAACTGCCCATTAAAAATTTTGTAAATTGTGGCTCAAAGTAAAATCAAATTTAACACCTTAGCGTTACGTTAAAATGATATCCATTGTAATTCCGGTCTATAACGAAGAAAGCAACCTGGCTGCCATTTACAATAAAATTGAGGCGGTGATGGATCGACTAAACGTTGAACATGAATACGTATTTGTGAACGACGGGAGTAAAGATCGAAGTGGGCTGATTCTGCGCGACATGGCAAAAGAACATCCTCATGTTAAATTTATCGAGTTAAGTCGAAATTTTGGTCATCAAGTTGCTGTGAGTGCAGGCTTGGATTACGCAAAGGGTGCTAAGGTGGTAATCATTGATGCCGATGGTCAAGATCCTCCGGAGATTATTGAGCAACTTTACTTAAAAAGCATGGATGGCTTTGAAGTAGTATATGCCAAAAGAATCAATAGAAAAGGTGAAAGCTGGCTAAAAAAACTTACGGCAAAGTGGTTTTATCGAATCCTTAATAAAATTACAAACGTTCATATACCCGTTGATACTGGGGATTTCAGAATTATTGATCGCACAGTAGTTGAACAGTTAAAGAAGATGCCCGAAAAACACAAGTTTTTGCGTGGACAGATTGCATGGGTTGGATTTAACCAAACCTATATTGAATTTGAACGCGAAGAACGTATGGGTGGACAAACAGGCTACAGTTACCGGCAAATGTTTCGTTTGGCCATCGACGCCATAACGTCGTTCAGTAATTGGCCGCTTAAGTTGGCAACCTTATCCGGATTTTTATTTGCCATTGTTGGATTCTTTCTCATACTCTATACCTTGCACGCTCGATTTATCAGCCATAATTATGAACCTGGATGGGCGTCGCAAATGATTACCATCATCTTTATCGGTGGCATTCAACTCATTGGCATCGGAATTATTGGCGAATACATCAGCCGGATGAATGACAATTTGCGCGATCGACCGTTATACATAATAAAGGATACCAACATTATAAGATAGAGTTTACCAATGCATCAAATTGAACCACATTATACCTGGCGTCATTTGTACAAATCCAGCAAAGACCCAAACAGTCCATTTTACGGCGTTCAACACAGTACGTTTCATTTTACGCATAAGATCTACAACTACGTGGTGCATCCGCAATGGGATTATTTTGGAAGCGACACATTGTTGCTTAAAGTTCTATTTGTTGACTACGATGAAAAGTATGCCATCATCGAAATGATGGGAGAATGGAACGATGCCATTAACAACGACATAATGTTGTTAAAGCGCGATGTGATTGATCCGATGTTGGATTGCGGGATTGAGAAATTTATCCTCCTATGCGAAAACGTGATCAACTTTCATGCCTCCGATGACTCGTACTACCAAGAATGGTGGGAAGATACTCCGGGTGGATATGTAGCCTTTCTGCACGTTCGAGATCACGTGTACAAAGATATGTATGATGCGGGTTTCGAAAACTACGTACGCATTCCGGATGATGATGAGCAAACCTATAAATGGAAGATGCAAAAACCCGAACATCTCTTTCAACTTGTAGATGACATGGTAATGAAACAACTCTCGCAATAAGCTTGGTTTTGACTAGTCGAGCAGCGACAAGCCAATTCTCTTTCGAACCAAGTCAATTTCAGTAACTCTTGCTGAAACGTGTTGCCCAATAGACAATTCATCGGACGGCGATTTAATGAAGCGGTTGGTAATTTGTGAAATGTGAATCAATCCATCTTGCTTCACGCCAATATCCACGAAGGCACCAAAGTTGGTGAGGTTGGTAACAATGCCTGGAAGCCGCATGCCGGCCACTAAATCTTCTACTTTCTTTATTCTGGGGTCGAATCGAAAACTTGCTAAAGGTTGACGCGGATCTTGCCCAGGTTTTGCCAATTCAGCCAGGATGTCTTTTTGTGTAGCAAACCAACGGTCATTTTCAGAAAGTCTTGACTCTAAGTGTTTCAAAACACTTACATTACCAATGAGCTGTCCGGTTGTAAGCTTCGAGTCTTTTGCCATTTGACTCACCAACGAATAACTTTCGGGGTGCACTGAAGTGGCATCCAATACATTATTTCCCCCATTTATTCTCAGAAAACCTGCTGCCTGCTCAAAGCTCTTAGCACCCATTCTCGGGACTTTTTTTAATTCATTTCGGTTGGTGAAAGTGCCGTTTTCAATTCGATGTACTACGATGTTTTCTGCTAAACTTGGTCCCAGGCCAGCCACATGTGCCAAAAGGTGTTTGCTGGCCGTGTTTACATTAACGCCAACGTGGTTTACGCAGTAAACCACCACCCGATCGAGCTGCTCACGCAACCGAACTTGATTAACATCGTGTTGATACTGGCCCACTCCAATCGATTTGGGATCAATTTTGACCAATTCAGCCAGTGGGTCAATCAATCTTCGCCCTATGCTAATGGATCCTCGAACCGTGATGTCCAATTTCGGAAACTCATTTCGTGCTGCTTCAGATGCCGAATAGATGGATGCTCCATCTTCATTAACCATAAACACATCGAGCTTAGATGCCGCGGGTAAGTCGTTTACAAACTGGAAGGTTTCTCTTCCTGCAGTTCCGTTTCCAACCGCAATGCCTTCCACCTTAAACTCTTCAATGAGCTTCGCAAGTACGGATTTAGCCTCTTCGATGCGTCGGTCTGGAAAAATTACTGCATCTTTTAGAAAGCTGCCATTTTCATCCAAACAAACTACCTTACAACCCGTTCTGTACCCAGGGTCAATGGCCAAAACGCGCTTCTGACCATAAGGTGAAGCCAACAGCAATTGGCGTGCATTTTCTGCAAAAACCAAGATGGCTTCCTCATCTGCGCGCGATTTTAACTCTTGTTTTAGCTCGCTCTCAATGCCGGGCTGCAGAAGTCGTTTGTAGGATTCATCGATTGCCAAACCAATTTGTTTGCCGCACGAATTCCACTTTTCAACATATTTGTTCTTTAACCATGCAACACTTTTTTCAAAATCCGCCTCCAGTTTTAGCTTTAAAAAACCTTCTTTTTCACCTCGCAGCATGGCCAAGATTCTATGCGAAGGCGCTCGTTTAATAGACTCTTCGAATTTGAAATAATCTTTGTAACGAATTCCTTCTTCCAACTTGTTTCGCTTTACCTTGCTGGAAATAAAGCCGTGGTTCCGAGTGGAATCTCGAATGTACTGACGGGTAGAAAAGTCGGTGGCTATTTGCTCGGCAATGATGTCGCGAGCACCTTCCAAGGCTTGTTTCGCATCTTTAACTTCTCCCTGTACGAAATCGCGCGCTCTAAACTCAATATCGTATTCGCGTTGCTTTAAAATGATGTCTGCCAAGGGTTTCAGACCCAAGGCCTTGGCTTTTGCCCCTTTCGATTTTCGATCCGGTTTAAAAGGCAGATATAAATCTTCTAAAGTTTGGAGATCGTCCGCTGCAAGAATTTGCTTTCTAAGGCTTTCTGAAAGTTGACCTTGTTCCTGAATGGATTTAAGGATGCTCGCCCTCCTACTTTCCAGCGCTTCAATCTTTGCCAAAACATCCTGAATATCAGCAATTTGCACTTCATCCAAACCTCCTGTCTTTTCTTTCCGATAACGAGCTATAAACGGAATGGTTGCCCCTTCCTTTAGCAGCGAAATAGCATTGGCAACCTTGTGTTGCGCTAGGTGCAAGTGTTGTGCTATTCTAGCGGAATATTCAGACATCAGATTGGTATGAAGTTTAGGAGTCGGGATTCAGTTTTAAATGAACCAATTCTATTCGGTTTTCTTGAGAGCTCAAAATGCTAAATACAAACCTTCCCATATCGATGCTTTCGCCTTGATCTGGAATGCTTTCGTGTTGTGCTATAATGTAACCTCCCAAGGTTTCGTAGTCACCATCGGGCAATCTCAAATTGTATTTTTCGTTGAGATAATCAACTTCCAAGCTTGCCGAAAATTCAAACTCCAAATCGGAAATCTTATGCTCAATTATTCCAATGTTATCGTCGTGCTCATCTTCAATTTCACCAAAAATTTCTTCGATGATGTCTTCGGTTGTTACAATACCGGCAGTTCCACCAAATTCATCAACAACCACAGCAATGCTCTTTCGATTGATGGTAAAGTCGTTTAGCATTTCGTTGGCAGGCTTGGCCTCGGTTGTTATCAGGATGGCAATTAGGATGGAAGAAATGGTGGTTGGTTTTTTAAATAAGTCGATGTGATGCACGTACCCAATAATGTTGTCGATGGTGTCTCGATACACTAAGATTTTACTGTGACCACTTTCGATGAAAAGCGCTTCCAAATCTTTTATGTCGCTCGAAATATCGATGGCAATAAGTGCGGTACGTGGCACCATACAATCGCGAATTTTTACGTTCCCAAAATCAAGAGCATTCTTCAGAATATCCGTGTCTACATCTCGATCATCTTCGTCTTTGTGTTTCTGACTTTCGGTTATGTAGTGATCCAAATCTACTCGGCTAAAGGCAGGGCTCTCTTCGGTAAACTCGCGCTGAAGTATTATTTTTAAAATCATCTTTGAAAGCCAAAGAGTTAGCTTTACAACGGGCTGTAATACTTTGGCAAAAATCTGAAAGGGATAAATAAGTACGCTTAGAATGCCGGATGGATTAATCCGAAACAGTGTTTTAGGAAGAAACTCCGCAAATACCAACACCACTGCGGTAGAAATAAAAGTAATAAAGAGGAGCTGAAAAAATTGATCGTACTGAGACAAGAAATTTTTAAACAGCGATTCGCCCAAAATCTTCTCCATGTACACCCCATAAATTACAATGGCAATGTTGTTTCCAATGAGAATGGTGCTGATAAACTTGGAAGGGGTTTTAATATATTCGGCACAAATTTGCGCCCATCGAATTCCTTGGTTGCTTTTTAATTCGATCCGCAATTTGTTGGCCGATAAAAAAGCGATTTCCAAACCAGAAAAAAAGGCAGAAAATAACAGCGTAAGAATTACAACCAGAATGGTATCTTCCATGTATCTAAATAACCTTGCAAAGTTACAAAAATCAACGATTGGATGATGAACATGGTTTCGGGTTGTTGGTGTCTGGTTTTCGGGTTTGTAGGTTTCGGGTTTATGGTTGCTTTTGTCAATCACATTTTCATTGCCTTATATGACCTTATGTTTCATTAAACCATATGAGTACATATAAGAATTCACAGTCTAATTAAAACCCTATTCCTTCGGTGACCTTATGTGGTTTTTATAAGTATCAAGTAGAAGTAGTGAGTATCAAGATTTATAGAGGATGCAATCCTACACAGGTCTTACAATGAGCTTAAAACTGGTATTGCCTATGAATTTAAATTCGGTTCATTTTCTGAACTAGCAAAAGGATTTGGAGCATAACGGGCAATCAAACTTTTGTAATGAGTATTTTTGCGCCCGATTACAACAATGGAAAGAAAAGTTCGCCTCAGATTTGCCCCAAGTCCAACCGGCCCCCTCCACATTGGAGGAGTTCGTACGGCTTTATACAACTACCTTTTTGCCAAAAAGCACGGAGGAGATTTTATTCTACGCATCGAAGACACCGACCAAAAAAGATTTGTGCCGGGAGCAGAAGAGTACATTAACGAATCGTTAAACTGGCTGGGGTTAACCCGCGATGAAGGCGTAAACGAAGGTGGCCCATACGCGCCCTACCGCCAAAGCGAACGAATGGGCATGTACAAGCAATACGCCGACCAGCTCATTGCCAGCGAACATGCGTATTACGCCTTTGATACCACGGAAGAATTAGACGAAATGCGCACGCGTTTGGAAGCGGCTCGAATGTCGGCCAAGTACGATGCAACTTCTAGGATGAGCATGAAAAATTCGCTCACCTTACCCGAAGATGAAGTGGCTCGAAAACTGGAAGCTGGCGATCCGTACATCATCCGCATCAAGCTCCCAAGAAAAGAGGAAGTTCGTTTTCACGACGAGGTTCGAGGTTGGGTGGTTGTTAATACAACACAGATGGATGATAAGGTCTTGCTTAAAGAAGACGGGCTGCCAACCTATCATTTGGCCAATGTAGTGGATGATCACTTAATGGAAATTACCCATGTGGTGCGAGGTGAAGAATGGCTTCCTTCCGCCCCATTGCACGTGCTTTTATATCGCTATTTGGGTTGGGAGGAAACCATGCCAAAATTGGCGCATTTGTCGTTGTTGCTTAAACCCGATGGAAAAGGAAAGCTGAGCAAGCGCGATGGAGATCGATTGGGCTTCCCTGTTTTTCCGTTGGAATGGAAAGATCCTGCAACTGGCGAGGTAAGTGCCGGATATCGCGAAAGTGGATACATGCCCGAATCGGTGCTAAACATGCTAGCGCTGTTGGGCTGGCACCCATCCGATAATCAAGAAATATTTAGTTTGGAAGAATTGATTGAAGCCTTTAGCTTAGAAAAAGTTTCGAAAAGCGGCGCCAAATTTGATGCCGATAAAGCCAAATGGTTTAATCATCAATATTTAATGGCTACCGAAAGTTCAACCATTGCAGAAAGTCTTAAATCGAGCTTGCCCGAAGGTGTGGAAGTTTCGGATGATTACTTAACGGGTGTGGTTGACATGATAAAGGAGAAGGTGAGTTTCGCGAACGAAATCATACCATCGGCCCATTACTTTTTTGCAGATCCAACCAGCTACGATGAAAAAGTAGTGCACAAGCGTTGGAAGGATGATCTTCCTAACAACATCATAGAATTGGCTAAAACCTTTGATCAACTCACTGATTTTAAAGCCCATACCATTGAAGAATCCTTTAAAAGGTTTGCAGAAAGCATAGGACATAGCGCCGGAAGTTTGATGCAACCCTTGCGATTGGTAGTGAGTGGAGAAGGCGGTGGACCTCCCATTTTTGAAATGTTGGAGTTGTTGGGAAAAGAAACGGTTGTTCGAAGGATGAACAGTGCGGTTCAGAACATAAAGGTGTAAATCTTCATCAAAAGGCATAGTTTAATAGCAAAAAAGATAAAACAAAATGGATTGCTAAGTTTAATTCACTAAGAAATAATTGGGCTCACGAAGCTTCAAAGAATAATGGATTAAGTAAAGAAGAGGTTGCAGCTTTAAAAATTATGTACAGCCACTGTAATAAAACTACTCACAATCGAGTAGACCGCCCTGCTAATTAAAGCAGGGAGAGCTCCGCCACGGGCGGACAGGCGCTCACATTTATCTGCCGAAATGCAATGTAGGCATGGCCACCGTACCCTTGGCAAGCTCTGGGCAGGCCAAGCGCTAGCTGCGCTTTTTCATTTCGCAACTTAAGCCCACCGGGCTTAAGTGATCATGAACATATACGGCGGTTTCCGCCAAAAAGGCGGACAGGCTGAATATCATCTCAGCAACCGCTCTTTACACCGGTTGAAGCTATTCTCTACTTTCATAAAGGGCTATAATTCTACTAGAAAACGATCCGTAACGTAGAAATTACTCCCAATTCAATTTCAAGAAGATTAGCGTTCAGTCCTTCCCTGCTTGTGAGACACATGTTACTAACCTGAGTTCGATTAATCTTTTAAAATTCAGATTTGGATAGAGGCCAAGTAGTAAGGCGAAAACAGGAAGGTTTATGTTTATAAACCGACTGCTTTCAACGAAGCTAATTGGGTTTCTAATACAAAAGCTCGCATTTCACTTGTGAAAAGCGATTTTCATCGTAAAAATTACTCGAAAGGGCCCGCCCTGTCTTCGAAATTTTTACTCGAAACTCACTGTCCACAAGCGTTCTGAATTCAAAATATGAATCGAACTCAGGTTACTACATACATCTCGTTTCCTACAGGCACTATGATCTCTGCACGATGTCGCCGAAGCTTTAGCGTAGGAGCCTGACTTCTCTGTTTTATCAACTCTTGATTTCAGAGATCTCCCCAGGTAATTGCATCTTCTTTCTCTCAATCACTGCCGTATCTACATAAATGCTTTTTGATATTCTTTGGGCGTTATGGCCTACGCTCCAACCTGGCTCGTTCGCTAAAAATGTCCACTGGACATTTTTTAACGCTCCGCCCTGTGGTTGCTTACCCAAGCAATTATGC
>JBLHHI010000118.1:0-9606 GCA_047614125.1 Bacteroidia bacterium
TTGCTATCCACGAGGAGATACCTCGCTTGCGCTCTATATGACGACGATGAACAGGATTGCATCCACCAATGTCATCCTGATAGCGCAGCGTTAATCAGGATCTTGTTTGAGCCTTCTCGGCTGATTAACAAAGACCATATGCCGAAACTAACAAATGATCTATTTGCCTCGTACCGTTCTGAGAAGGAAGAATTAGATTGTGAAATAAATGATACGAACCTATTGGCAGCCATAACCAAGGCTAAAACCTGGTTTTTTTGTTCTCTGAGATAGCCTCCGATGAGGTTCAAAGTGTTTGATTACGTCATTTGTTTCAGCGTCATGAATTACGTACTTTCTCTATCCATGTCTTTTAAAACCCGCCATTCCTGTCCAGTCGTTTGAGACAACTCTTTAAATATTAGAAACGCATATTCACAAATTAGTTTCAGATGTTTCTTGCCTAATTCAATAGGTAGTGAAATCTCGAATTGATCGCCTTCCTTTATGGCGTTGAAATACATGTTCAAATATTTTTTTTCAATGCTGGTAAGCCTTATATATTCACGGTCATCAGCGGTAAACTTGCAATCAGAGTGAGTGATTTTATTTCGAACAAAACCTAAACATTTATACCATGTTGTAAGACTCAAATTGGTGTTATTATTTGCTTCAAATTGTTCAAGACTAGCACAAATACTTCTCAGTATTTTGAAGTAACCTTTGTTATATCTTTCGGACTTAATAGTATCCAAAAAACTGCGACACAAATTAAATGATCTGGGTTCGGAAATTTCACCGTCAAAGATGCTTGAATTCAATTCGCAGTACTTTGCTAAAAAATCTTTGATCAACTTACTAAAAGCTTCATAGGCTTGTGCAATAGTATACCGTGATTCTCTGTTGATTAACTCATGACTCTCTTGCTTATATTCTGAAACGATGACCATATAATTGCTTCCGGTAGGGTAGTTTATTTGCCATCCATTGTCGTGAGAACCGGTTAGGTCACTGATTACCAGAGCAGTTCCTAACATCATCTCCTGTTGATTTCCTTTGAAAATGTATTTTTCAAGATGAGCAAAAGAGAATTCTGTAAGTGCGACATTTAAATGATATAGTGTACCCTCCAAATGTGCGACCCTGTCGAAGAATTCTTGCAATATTGGAGCAAAATAGTTTTTTGTTTGTATCACAACAATGATTCTATGGTTTAGCCTATTCCCCCGCCTCCGCCAACTGCTTAAACTTACCTTTACTTTTGCGGATGCGGCAGCTAACTACCTTATATTCCGGGCACATGGCTTCTGAACAATGCTCATCGGAAGTAATGATGTTGAGCATTACTTCTGGAAAATGGAAGGTGGAACTCAAGATGCCCGGCTTCATTTCGTCGGTTACAAAGGCCTTAATGTCTACCTTGCCGCGCGGAGATTCTACGCAAACAAATTCGCCATCTTCGATGCCTTCTTTGGCGGCATCGTCGGGGTGAATCAGTAAAACATCTTCGGTTAATATCTCCACATTGCCGGTTCTTCTGGTCATGGCACCGCAGTTGTAATGCTCCAGCTCTCGGTTGGTGGTTATGATGTATGGAAAGTCTTCGCTGTACTTGCTCACCTCATTCGATTCGGCAAAGGGTTGGAAGGTAAAGAGTCCCAAACCGCGTTTAAATTCCGTTTGATGCAAGATTTGTGTATCCGTTCCATCCAAGGCAACCGGCCATTGCTTGCCGTTTTTGCCCAACTCATCCCACTTAACGCCTGCAAAGAAGGGAACAATCTGAGAAATTTCTTCCAACATGCCTTTAGCGGTATAATCCGGCTGATCGTAACCCATGCGGTTCATTACATCAATGATGATTTGTCCGTCGGGTTTGCAACCCGGAATGGGTTCTACCACCTTGTTAACGCGTTGGATGCGACGTTCGCCGTTGGTAAAGGTTCCTTCTTTTTCTAAGAACGAAGCGCCCGGAAGCAACACAGTCGCATACTTCGCGGTTTCGGTCATAAACAATTCTTGAACCACCAATAAGTCCACGCTTTCCATGGCCTTAATTACCTTGTTGGTATTCGGGTCCGTTTGCACCACGTCTTCTCCAATGATCCAAAGTGCTTTCAAATCGCCGGCAATGGCGGCATCAAACATTTCTGGAATCTTATAGCCTATGTGCGAAGGCACATCGCGTTTGTAAAAAGTATTGTACTTGTGGTTTACATCTGGATCGGTTACGTCTAAGTAGCCAGCACCTTGATGCGGTTGTGCACCCATGTCGGCCGCGCCTTGTACGTTATTTTGTCCACGCAATGGGTTTACACCCACACCGCGCCGACCAATGTTTCCAGTAATCATCGCCAAATCTGAAATCAACTGAATGGCAAAGGTTCCTTGTGAGTGCTCGGTTACGCCCAAGCCGTGGAATTCCATGGCATTTTTAGCGTTGGCATAGGCCAAAGATGCGTCGCGAACTAAGTTGCGATCAACGCCCGTTAAGCGCTCCATCTCATCAATGTCGAGCTTCATCAACTCAGCCTTCATCTCTTCGTAGCCTTCGGTTCGATTGGCTATAAAGTCCTTATCTTCAACACCTTCCGTGATGATGTAATACAACATCATATTCAGCAAGGCAACGTTCGTACCCGGACGAAGCTGCAAGTGATAGGTGGCGTATTTGGCCAGTTCGATGCGTCGTGGATCCACCACAATGCTCGTACAGCCCTTCATTAATTTCTGCTTAATTTTGGCTCCCGTAACTGGATGGGCGTCGGTTGGATTGGCTCCAATTACAAGGATGCAATCGGTATCGTCCAAATCATCTACCGAGTTGGTTGCGGCTCCAGTTCCAAAGGCACGTTGCATACCCAAGGCCGTTGGCGAATGACAAACACGTGCGCAACAATCGATGTTGTTGGTTCCCACTACTGCACGAATGAACTTCTGCATTAAATAGTTCTCTTCGTTGGGTGTTCGTGCCGATGATATTCCTGCAATGGCATCGGGGCCATTGGTCTCTTTAATTCTATTTAATTCGTTTACAATGTGGCTGTAGGCCTCATCCCAACTGGCTTCTTCGAGCACACCGTTGCGTCTTATCATCGGTGTTTTTAAACGATCTGGGTGGTTGTAAAATTTAAAGGCATATCGACCCTTTAAACAGGTATGTCCGCCGTTTGCCGCCGCATCGAAGGGTGCTTGAATGGATAGGATTTCTCCGTTTTTGGTGCTCACTTCTAAGTTGCATCCAACCCCACAATACGTGCAAATGGTTCGCACTTTTTCATCAGCCTCAATGGCCTTCGATTGGAAGACATCCGAAATAGCCGACGTTGGACAAGCTTGCGAACACGCGCCGCAACTCACACAATCCGAATCCATAAACGAGGCATCCTGACCTTTCACAATCACACTATCAAAACCTCTGCCCGCCATGCTGAGCACAAACTCACCTTGCACTTCGTCACAAGCGCGCACACATCGGTAACAGTTAATGCACTTCGATAAATCGGAGGTCATGTAAGGATGACTCAAATCTTTTTTGCGATCCAAGTGATTCTTTCCTTCTGGATACCGCACTTCTCGTATTCCCACCTGAGCAGCAACGTCTTGCAACTCACAATTCCCGTTCACCTCACAGGTTAAACAATCCAACGGATGATCCGTCAACACCAATTCGATGATGTTTTTCCGCAGCTTTTGCACGTGAGCCGAATCGGTGTAAATGTATTGTCCAGCTGCCACAGGCGAATGGCATGAAGCCATCGTTCGGGTTTTGCCATCTTGTTCCATGGCAACGTCTACGCTGCACACTCTGCACGAACCAAAAGGCTCTAGGTTTGGTGCATCGCATAAGGTTGGGATGGAATCTCGTTTTCCGGTTATACGTCGTACGAAGGTGAGCATGGTTTCACCATTTTCGATTTCGTAAGCCTTGTTATTAATATATGCTGTCTTGTTCATTTTCTTTTCTATAAAGTTTACTGGTTTATGGTTTATAGTTTATGGTTGCGGGCTTCGCCCTTTGGATTGTTCTTGAATTTATAATTTCCGATGCCGTTATAATTATTTGTGCTGTGCCTTCATAAGCTTCAGGGCAATCGGGATTATGATTACTAGTTTCGGGTTTATAGTTTATGGTTGAAGAGCTTCGCTCTTCTTTGTTTGTTGCTGAAGGATTCGGTTTTTTGGTTTCGGGTTCTTGGTTTTTTATGAAGGGTTCGTTAGTTTCTGGTTTATGGTTTATAGTTAAAGAGCTTCGCTCTTCTTTTTTCGCTGTTGAAGGGTTTATTCTTGCGTATTCTATGATTGGTTCGGAGAGTTTAAATTTGGTTCCTTTGTAGTCGGAGGTTCTTAAATATTTAATGAATGAACCGAGTTGTTTACTTATTACATCCGATTGAGTATTAAGGGTAACAAAGGTTTCTTTGGATATATAGGTGCAATCAAAGGCTCTATAAAGTTGAGATTTGGTTTCGGATAGCGATGCTTTCGAGATGGTTAGAAAGTGAATAAACTCCCTCTTGCCTTCGCGGTCAAAGCCTTCGGCAATGTTGTCCATTACAGATCCAGAGCTTCTTCTAATTTGATCTTTTAAGGCAAAGTTTTTGGAAAAGGCATCCAACAAAGTGAGCACATAGATATCTTTCGAAAGCTGTCGTGCCTTCTGCCAAATGTCTAAATCCTCAAATCTTTTTATTGTTGCCATTTACAAACTCTTTTCAAATCCAACTAACCCAACCAACTATAAACCATAAACTATAAACCTTTTTCAAATCAACTGTTCTTTCCGGTCCTGGTTACTCGGCTGGAGCCAAGCGACTGTGTCCCTGGTTTCAATTACAATTTTATCCCTTATTTCAAATCCAACTAACCGACCCAACCATAAACCATAAACTATAAACCTTTTTCAAATCACATGTTCCTTTCGGGCCTGGTTTCAATTACAATTATTTACTCTATTTCAAATTATACTAGCCGACCCAACTATAAACCATAAACCTTTTTCAAATCAACTGTTCTTTCCGGTCCTGGTCACTCGGCTGGAGCCAAGCGACTGTGTCCCTGGTTTCAATTACAATTTTATCCCTTATTTCAAATCCAACTAACCGACCCAACCATAAACCATAAACTATAAACCTTTTTCAAATCACATGTTCCTTTCGGGCCTGGTTTCAATTACAATTATTTACTCTATTTCAAATCCAACTAACCGACCCAACCATAAACCATAAACTATAAACCTTTTTCAAATCAACTGTTCTTTCCGGTCCTGGTCACTCGGTTGGAGCCAAGCGACTGCGTCCCTAACATCAATTTCAATTTTATCCCTTATTTCAAATCCAACTAACCGACCCAACCATAAACCAAATAACTATAATTCAACTAAGGTAAACTTTAAGTTCCTCATCAAAATACTGCAGCGCATTCTTTACCGGAAGTGGAATTCCACCCCCATGTGCACATAAAGATGCTGTTTGAAGCGTATCGAGTAAGTCGTTGAGTAATTCTCGGTCGATGATGTAATCTTCGTTCATTGCCTTGGCAAACATTTCTTGTCCGCGGGTAGTACCCAGCCTACATGGGAAACACTTGCCACAACTTTCGTAGGCCGCAAATTCCATGAGGTGTTCGAGGTATTTAATCATTGGAAATGAGGTTGGTATGCTCACTACCGAGGCATGCCCCAGCAAGAAGCCTGCATTTGCAAACGACTCAAAATCAATGCTTAAGTCGGGAATTTTATCTATTGGAACCATTCCACCCAACGGGCCGCCAATGTGCATGGCCTTTACGGGGACTTTAAATCCACCGCCAAAATCGTTGACAACTTCAGAGAGCGGCGTGCCCATTTCAACCTCGTACATTCCGGGGTTGTTAAAGTGACTGTCCAAACACACCAACTTGGTGCCGGTCGATTTTTCCGTGCCGAGCTTGGCATATTCGCTTCCTCCGTTGGTTAATATCCACGGAACAGCAGCCAGTGTTTCCACATTGTTGACAATGGTTGGCTTGTTAAACAAACCTTGAACGGCTGGAAACGGTGGGCGGGTTCGAACTTCTGGGCGTTGCCCTTCAATCGAATTGATTAAGGCCGTTTCTTCCCCACAGATGTAGGCGCCTTGTGCTTTGATTATTTTAAGATCGAAGTTAAATCCACTTCCAAAGATGTTTTCTCCAAGTGCGTTTTGAGCCCGTAGTTCATCAATGGCATTTTGAACAATGGCAACCGATTCGGGGTATTCTGCTCGAATGTATACAATGCCCCATTGTGCGCCAATGCAATATCCACCTACCATCATGCCCAGTAAAACGGCATGCGGTCGTTCTTCTAAAAGATATCGATCGGAATAGGCTCCGGGATCACCTTCATCGGCATTGCAGATGATGAACTTGGTATCGTTTTCTGCTTTGCGACAGAAATCCCATTTAACACCCATCGGAAATCCAGCTCCACCTCTACCGCGAATGTTGGAGGCTTTTATCTCATCCAGCACATCCACCGAATTCTTAGAAAGTGTTGATTTCCAAAGATCTACATAGTTTGAAACCCCTGGAAACTCGGAAGTTAAAACCGATTTGTTGTACCCAACATTGTACTTGTCTTTGGGTTGGAGCGCACCTTGTGTGGATATAATTTGCTCCAAGTTATTAAGTGCCGCTCCGGAGTAATTGAGTCCACCCATATGAAAGGCAGAATTCTCGTGACACCGACCCAAGCAAGTCATGTGGCCAATTTCTTCTTCTTTTAAGTGTTTGTGCAATTCAGTATGGACCTTATCTTGAGTACCAGCGCAAAGGCAGGCCGAACCATTGCATACATACGCTTTTTTACCCTTGTTTTCGGGTTTCATAAAGTCGTAGGCAGTAATGGTACCGTAGGTATTTGCCTTCCCAACTAGAAATTCTTTGGCCAAGGCATCGAGGTCGTCGTTGGAAGGGGTTCCGGTTTTAGCGGCGGCATTGCCCATTTTTTCAAATAGGTTATCAATCATTCCCTTTCTACCCGACAGTTCGCTTAAGTTTTTTGACATAATGTGTGCTTCAAAAAAGATCGGTGTTTTTCACCAATTTCTTATTGGTGGTAAATTTAATCAAATGGATTGTAATTTCCTGATGGGATGGATGTTGAAAACGGGGGTGTAGGGATTTTTCTTCCACAATGCATCATTCAGAGGTTTTACTTTGCGTAACTCACGATGGCAAGCAGAATGTACGATAAAAGAAAACCCTAGAATCTTTTGAATAAAAACTTGGATTCCTTGTCAGCAGATTCATCACCACTTTGTTTCACGGCGTTGCACAAAGGTGGTTCTGAATGACGGTTTGATTGAATAACCCGGTGCTTCAGTTCGGGGTTCCCGCCACCAAACGCTCCGGAACACTATACGCCGTTGCCTTATCCCCTCTGCAAAAACCAAGAAGGGTAAGTCCAAAATGGCGTGATGTACTTACAGCCAAACTAGATGGAGCCGAAATAGCAGCTAAGATGGGTATACCGGCAAAATAGGCTTTGGATACGATTTCGTATGAAACTCGACCACTTACCAAAATCACCTTTGCATCGTGCAAACGATTGTTATTCAGCAAGTTGCCAATTACCTTATCTACGGCATTATGCCGACCAATGTCTTCCATCAACACCATCATTTCTAAGCTGGTATTAAAGGCCGCGGCAGCATGACATCCACCCGAAGAGTTAAATGCATCTTGTGCCTTGGCCATGGTTTCGAACATAGTGGATATGTCGGAGGATTTAAATTTAACAGGATCTTGTAAGGGATTGCCGCAGAGCTCAATGGCACTTAAATCTTCTTTGCCGCAAATTCCACAACTGGAAACGGAGGTTGAAGTCCGCTTCGAATCAAAACCCGAACCCAACTCTTCTGGATCGAGGGTAACGTTTACAACCGATGGACAACCGAGCTCATCCAATTCGTTAGTTTGAAAACGAAAAGGACTTTTAAGTGTGGTGTTATCATAGGCTTTCTCGGCAAAGAGCAAGCCACGAACGAGGTCAGCTTCATGACCTTGCGTGCGCATGGTAACCGAAAATGGTTTGTTGTTAACCAAAATTTGAAGGGCTGCTTCGTTGGTTAAAACATCTTCCACCCCCTCCTCTCCTTTCGAGGAAAACCGACGTGCGTTAAACGATGAAACTAAAGGCATGCGCCAAAGTTACGAAAGTCCGGTGATGAGACCGTCTTTATCAATGTTCATTCCTTCGGAAGCTGGAACGGCAGGAAGTCCCGGCATGCGCATCATATTTCCTAAGATTGGAATCAAAAATCCAGCCCCAGCCGCAATTTCAAACTCACGTACCGTAACTCTAAATCCCGTTGGCCGACCAATTTTTTTCTCGTCGTCGGAGAATGATTTTTGCGTTTTCGCCATACAAATAGGTAAGGCACTCAAGCCCAGCTTTTCGATGGTTCGAATTCCGGCTTCTGCCTTGGCCGCATAGTCTACACCATCGGCTCCATAAATTTCTTTGGCAATGGTTTCAATCTTTTCTTTAACCGATAAGTTCCAATCGTATAGGGGTTTAAAATTGCTCTTTCCTTCCTCAATTACTTTTACCACTGCTTTTGCAAGCTCGGTAGTTCCGTTTCCGCCTTCTGCCCATCCCTTGCTCAATACGGCTTGAACACCAATAGACGCACATTTCTGGATCAACCAATCAATTTCTTCTTGACTGTCGGTGTAAAAGTTATTGATGGCAACCACAGGAGTCAATCCAAACTTGAAGCTGTTTTCGATGTGTTTTTCTAAGTTGGCAAAGCCTTTTTGAACGCGTTCAACATTGGCATCGTTGTATTGATCTGGTGTTGCTCCACCATGATGGCGAAGAGCGCGAATGGTTGCAACCAGCACCATGGCTTTTGGCTTTAGTTTTCCGTAACCGCATTTGAGGTTTAAGAATTTCTCCGCACCCAAGTCCGCTCCAAAACCTGCTTCGGTAACCACGTAATCGCCGAGCGACATGCCCATTTTAGTCGCGATTATGGTATTGGTTCCTTGGGCAATGTTGGCAAAAGGTCCGCCGTGAATAATAGCTGGATTTCCTTCAAGAGTTTGCACAAGATTTGGTTTGATAGCATCTTTCAACAAGATGGTCATCGCGTTTTCAGCGTTTAAGTCTCTGGCATACACGGGTTTGCGATCCATGGTATAGCCAATGAAGATGTTGCCAAGCTTATTTTTTAAATCTTCCAGGCTGTTCGACATGCAAAGAATGGCCATGATCTCGGATGCTGCCGTGATGTTGAAACCATCTTGACGCGGAATGCCATTTCCGGTTCCGCCTAATCCAATAACGATGTCGCGCAAGGCACGATCGTTCATATCAATAACTCGTTTCCAAATTACGGTTCGCGGGTCTATGTTTAAGCTTCTTGTTTTGCTTTGGATGTTATTATCAATCAGAGCAGCCAGTAAGTTATTTGCCTTTTCGATGGCGGAAAAATCTCCGGTAAAATGCAAGTTGATGTCTTCCATTGGAACTACTTGCGAGTTTCCCCCACCGGCAGCACCCCCTTTAATACCAAATACCGGACCCAATGATGGCTCGCGTAAAACAACTACACTGTTTTTACCGATCTTACACAATCCTTCATGCAAACCAATCGAAAC
>JBLHHI010000119.1:0-9594 GCA_047614125.1 Bacteroidia bacterium
CAAATTCAGATTTGTATAGAACCCAAGTAGTAAGGCGAAAACAGGAAGGTTTATGTTTATAAACCGACTGATTTCAACGAAGCTAATAGGGTTTTATATACAAAAGTCCGCTTTACACCTTTGAAAAGCGATTTTCATCGTAAAAATTATTCGAAAGGGCCCGCCCTGTCTTCACAATTTTCACTCGAAACTCACTGTTCACAAGCGTTCTGAATTCAAAATATGAATCGAACTCAGGTTTTAATTATTACACTACAGCAAGTTCGCCTTCAAGAGTCAAATGAACCGCCTTTTTTTGTTGATATATAAATAGCGATAAAAAAATCCCCAACTTTATCTTCGAGTTATGAAAATAAAGCTCTTTACAACTGTTTCGACCTTGATTCTCCTAACGTTTTGGAACAACGCCTCTGGGCAAGATCATGTTCATTATTTAGCGGATCCAGCTCAAACGCCGCGAGAACATCAGCTCGACGTTTCACACATGTTGGTAGATCTTAAATTTGACGCCGCGGCCGGCAAGGTAATGGGAAAGGTAACCCATACGTTTACAGCACTTCGAAGCAAGGTGGATTCTGTTTTTTGGGATGCGCCTGGCATTGATATTAAATCGGTTGTACTGGAAGGTAAAACACCAACTAATGTGAAGTATCGAATTAGTAATGAGGGAGTTACAACCTACTTCTCTCCTGCGCTAACATGGGATGCCGTTCAAAGAATGTCGATTACTTATGAGGCTCAACCAAAAAGAGGCATTTATTTTATTGGTTGGAACGTGCCCAATGTAACGGATCCAAAAAACCAAACACGCAAACAGATTTGGACTCAAGGTCAAGGCATCGATAACCGGCATTGGATTCCGATGTACGACAATATGAACGACAAGTACATTACTGAAACCATTACCACCTTCGACGCCGCATATAAGGTTTTGTCGAACGGTAATTTAATCTCAGAAAAAATCAATAAAAATGGAACCAAAACATGGCATTATGCTTTGAATAAGCCGCATGCCGGCTACCTTCTTATGTTGGCCATTGGTGAATTTGGTGTGAAGAAATCAACGACTTCCAACGGAACACCGGTTCAGTTTTGGTACTACCCCGAACACGAAGCCAATGTGCAATATACCAGCATGAAAACCGAAGACATCATTGTGTTTTTAGAGCAGGAAACGGGCACACCTTATCCGTGGGGCGCCTACAGTCAGGTGATGGTTCAAGATTTTTTATATGGAGCCATGGAAAATACATCGGCAACGGTTTTTGGCGACTTTTTTAATGTGGACGAATACAGCGTAAACGATCGCAGTTATGTAAACGTGAATGCGCACGAACTCACGCATCAATGGTTTGGAGATTTAGTTACGGCAAGATCGGGTGTGGGTACCTGGCTTCAAGAAAGCTTTGCCACCTATTACGCCAAATGCTATATGGGGCACTTGTACGGCAACGATGAGTATCGATGGAATATGTATGGTGAAATGCAAAGCGTGTTGCAAGCAGCAAAAAACGACGATTATCCCGTAGGACATACCAAGGCCGGTAGAGCCCGAGTATATCCAAAAGGTTCTACCGTGTTACACATGCTTAGGTATGTGGTTGGAGATGAAGAGTTTAAGCGTGGGATTAAGTTGTATTTGGATCGACACAAGTTTGGATTAGTAGAAACGAACGATTTAAATCAGGCATTTCAGGACGCATGCGGGTTAAGCTTGGATTGGTTTTTTGATCAATGGATAGCTCGCGGTGGCGAACCTCATTATAAGGTAAGTTACCAAAACTACACCAACCAAACCGTTGTAAATGTTGAGCAAATTCAGGAACAAAATTTAACCATTGGCTTGTTTAAAATGCCAATTGATCTGGAGATTAATTATACGGATGGAAGTAAGCTCTTGCACAGAGTTTGGATTTCTAAACAAAGTGAGCGTGTTCAAGTTGATCATGCCCCCGGCAAAGAAGTTGACTTCATCATCTTTGATGTTCAGGATCAGGTGTTAAAGCAAGTTACGTATAACAGAACCACTGCCGATCTTCTCGCTCAACTCGCAAAAGCAGAGTTTATGATCGATCGAATGGAGGCACTCGTGGCACTTGCAAACGTAGATATTGAGCTCAAACGGGCTGCATTGCATGCAGCCTTCGAAAAAGAAGACTTCCACGCCATGAAATCTGAGATCGTTAAACAATTGTTAAAAGACACTAAGAGCACCTTATTTTTAATGACAAAACTTCCGGGAGACGATGTTCGGGTTAAAAGAACCTTACTCATGAACAACGAGAATGTGGGTACGTATAAAAGAATATACGAGTCGGCATTGAGCGACAAATCCTACATAAACATCGAAAAAGCGTTGGAGAAGTTGATGGAAGACGGCGGCGAGAACATGGACGCTTACTTTGAACGAACGGCTTCCATTCTTGGGCAAAATCACAATGTTAGAATTACCTGGTTGAGTTACAAGATTTTACAATTGAGAAAAGATTCGGCCGATTTGATGTACGATAAAACCAGCATATATTATGATTATCTCAATGAATTAACGGCCTATTCTTCAGAGTTGTATGAATTCAGAACTCGAATAAATGCGATGCAAACCATCAAAAAATTCAATTACTTGAGCGGGCCATCCATCCAATACTTACTCCAGGCTTGCACCAGCACAAACGGCCGATTGGTTGCGCCTGCCAAAGAGATCATTTTTTGGTACAACGAACAGTTTGAGTTTAAAAAGGTAATTCAGCAGGTTTTTGATCAAACCAAGTTTACGGATGAAGAGCGCAAAAAACTTCGGGATCTTGGAGTGGTTAATTAATTCAACGCACCCCCATCACTCCACCAACATTACACTCCCAAACCTAGAAACAATTTTATCTTCGGCGGTTCTGCCTTGTATGGTAAAGAGGTAGGCACCCAGTGGTGCAATGCTTCCATCAATTTTGCCATCCCAACGTTGGCCTCGGTACACCAACTCGCCCCAGCGGTTAAAGATTTCTATTTCGAAACTTTTAATGCCCAGACTGTACACACTAAATTGGTCGTTTAATCCATCGTTGTTAGGCGAAAAGGCGGATGGAACAAAGAACACAGGTTGATACGGCAGGCAAACAACATTGCTGTAACTAATCACCTTTGCGTTTGCTGCCGATATGGCTCGTATGCGATAACACTTTTGAGCGGCACCATCGGTTTTATACCCAAGATCGGAATATGAACGGTTGGATGAGTCGTTGGTTGATAAAATAGCAAACGGGCTCTGTACCAATTGGGTTGGATCTTCCACATACGTTTCAACTTCATAGCGAGCAATGCCCAACGCCCAATCTTCGTAGGCCGACCATTGCAACAAGGCCACTTCGTTGTTTTGTTGCTGGCCGCTTAGCTCAATGAGTTTGCCGATGTTGCTGGAGGTACTTAAGTTGCCACAAACGTTTTGTGCACGAACATTGTACAAGGCTTGCGGAATGTCATAACCACCTTTCCAATAGTTGTTCAAGGTGCTATCCACCACTTTTTGGTTTTGGAAAACCACATAACTTTTAGCCAAGGGGTTGGACATCCATTCCACTTCCACCGAATCGGCAGGTTCTACGCTGGCCCGAATGAGCAAGGGAACATAGCTTGGATCAAAACCTTGTTGAACCGCAATGAGCTGCGTATCACGAGTAATGCAGCCGGTAGAGCCCAACAGGGTTTGGGTGAGCCAAAAACTTCCAGCGGTTAAATAGGTATGGCTGGTAGTGGAAGAGGGAGTTACGATTTGCGGAGCACTTCCATCACCAAAGTTCCAAGTAAGATCAACGGCATCGTCGGTATAAGTTCGTTTAGCGGTTAGCTCAAATGGCGTACAACCCGACTTGGCAGAAACCACCATTCCCGGACGAGGAGCCGGCAGTATATCCACGCTGTTTTCCAAACTAAAGCTATCGGTGCAAAAGCCATCGTTTATGGTTAGCACCACCGTGTATTTACCAGATTGGGTATAGGTTTTACGTTGATTTTGGCGCTTAACTTGGTTGTAAAGAGAAGTGTCGGAACCATCGCCAAACTGCCACCGAACGGTAATGTTTTTGCCCTTGTTAACCAAGGTGCTTTCATCTACAAAGGTGTGAGCAATCCATTGGCAACCAACGGCATTTTGCACGCTAAAGCGCGGAACACTGGCTTGCAGTACTGTAACCGAATCGGAGTACCAAACCCAGCCACCAGCTTGGGTAAAGGCGCGGAGTTTTACTAAGTATTTCCCGGCCTTTTGGTAGGTGTGTTCCACACCCCAACTTCCATTGGCTAAGCGCGTATTGTTGGTTAAATCCGCACTGTCTCCATCGCCAAAATAAAAGCGGTACCGCTCCCAATGTATGCTATCGGAGGTATTGGTAAAGGCTGTTGGTAAGCCTGTACAGGCAGTGTTGGTAGTGAAGTGCACGCGTTTGTACGATGATGTGGCGGGGAAATTGGAAATGTGGCGGGAATAGTTAAAACTGGGTTGTTGTGCTTTAATATGGTAGTACACAGAACTATCAGCAAACTCTATGTCACAGGCTGCTCCCATCCGATTGGGATAGTTAATTACGCCGAGGCCGGTGTTGGAAAAAGCCAACAATGCAAAGGTTTGAGAAGGGAGAATGTATATTTTTCCATTGGGCCCAAGCTTGAGTTCCTGATATGTCTGAGCACCAGGAAAATCTTCGAAAGGGCGCAAAAGGTTTAATTCTTTTGTCTCAAGGTGGTATTGCAGTAGAATGAGTTTACTAATTTTCCAATCTTGTAAAAGGGCGTAAAGGATGGAATCGTTTGGAGAAAAAGTTGAACTAATAAAAGTATACTGGAGTTGATCTGGGCCAGATTGCGGCATATGGTTATAGGTCTCAGAACTGTGAAAGACAGTATCTGCCTTCGGCAATGGCAAACCAGTTTGTGTGTTCATGGAATACAAATAGATTCCATTATTGTATAAACCCCTCTTATTCTCTATTAAATAGGTGCTCAGGGTAATGTCGTCATTATATCCGAGTACAGCCAAATGTTTTTTGTTATTCGACAACACGTTGCAGTTGGAAATCCACCCACTAGGGTTTGATAGGCGCCATTTGATTCGAGAAGCTGGCACGAGTAATTTGCCTTCCGCAGACATTGAGCACAAATCTATGGAGTCGGTCAAGGTAGGTACCAAAAGCTGAAAGGATCCATCAATCTTCGGAATTATTTGAAAAAGGTTGGGTACTCTTGATGTGTATGGCTTAAATAAGGATTGTTGATGATAAAATTCTGGAACCGATTCAAATTCAAGCAGTTTTAACGAAGTGCCAACAGAAAAGCGCAACACATATTGGTTTAATAATATTGAATCAATTTGCCGATCAATGCCAAAGAACGATACAAATAATAGATAGGTGTTATCGGTCAGATGTAGTGTTTTTGAATATAGTATAGAATAGGAATTGGAATAAACAGTGAAAATGTCTTCTTCAAAAGGCAACATAATCGAGTCGGATGCGTCATGTACATTAAACAGCACAGGCCCTCTTGAATACACAGAAAGATTTCCCTGACTATCACAAAGGTTTAGTGGTGGGTGATAACTCCAAAGATTTCCATAATCTGTTCGGGTAATTGAAGGCTTCAGCGTTGTCAATACCGGGGGTTCCTGGTTGAAATCTAATACCACATCGTGTGGACCAGTATTCATAAGCCATACGTTATTGTCTTGCGCTTTGGCCAATTCGGTACTGCAAAAGAAAAGAACCAAAATGCCTACCCACAAATAAATGTGGGTAGACTTGTTTTGGATATGTGAAACTTTGAAGATCATTTTATGAGTTTTTGGGTACTCAAGATTTTTTCTCCATCTAAGATTTGAACCGTATAAAGGCCGCTGTGAAGGTGGGTTATGTTGATGGGTTGGTGTGCTGACACTTCCTTAACTTCCAACACCATTTGTCCCATGGTATTATAAAGTACAACACGTATTGAGTTGCTGTATGTAAAGCGTAAGGTAAAAGAGCTGCCGGCGGGGTTTGGATACAAGGTAAAGATGGAAGAATTGCTGTTTATTTTATATTCTATGCTTATATCTACAAACTCATTTAGTTGATTGGCCGCGTGTTGGGGCATTGGTGGATTGTATCGAATACCTGCATAAAACAACAGCGCATTTTGCGCCTTGTAACCCACATAACTTCCTTGGTTTACCAATTCTTTTAATTGATCTATTTCTGATGCATTATATGCAAACTTTCGGTCTGCCTCTAAGGCGGATAGCACAACATCATAATACGTGGCAATGCCCTCATAATATCGTGTTTCGTAATCAGTTAGTTGCAAGGTGGTTAACAAGGTTCTGGCCAATACCCCATCTCCATGCACAAGGGCTTCATCCAAAAGCTGAATGGGTGGAGCAAGGGTTAAAGCCAAGATTTCCCACGATTCTTGTTCTCCATTGTACATCAACATGGCATCATCTCCATACACTTCTGTACATGGATTTAAGTCAGTACACGACATTTCAGCAGCTGGTAATGTTTGTACTGAACCGGTAACAAACGGCTCAGTTAGACTAGGTATTTGGCAAAAGTAAATCCACGAACTACTAGTCGAAGAGATAATATCACCAGTTACATTGTTTCCAGTCCAAACATTATTGTTTCCAAAATTACCATCCCCTTGGGTGGTTAAAGTTCCATTAATTTCCCAATCCAACTCTAAGTTTTTATACGTGTTACAACCAATTTGTAAAAAACTGTTGTCTCCATTGGTAACTTGAGCCGTTCCAAGAAGACTGGCCGTTGGGTCATTTTCAACCGAATTTCCCTTAACATTCATTCCACCGTAGGTGCCAAACCACGCCACTTGGTCGGTAGAAATGCCCACAAACGAGGCATTTGCATCATCGTTGTAAATGGTATTTTCGAATACCTTGGTTCCGTAGGCCCATGCCGACATAAAACCATATTTTCTATCAAAAGGGTCCATGGTTTGAGGAAACGGGTAATCGCTGTACGGAATTGTGGTAGAATTGATCCACTTTACGTCATTTTTATACATGAAACTTCCTTCCGAAACAATGTCTACGACGGCTTCTTTACAATTTACAAACTCGGCTTCAGCCACCCGCATTCTGTGCCCTGGGCCAACACTACCGCCGTGGTTTACACCCGTCCAAAGTCCTTCAAATCGGTTGGGAATAAAGTTCGTTGGCCGGCAAGATTCGCTGAAATACAAACAGGTTCCACCAATACCGGAGCTTGGACGAGGCGCAAAAATAAGATCGAAGGCGGCTACATTCGATAAAATGCCGGCGCACACGCCCGGCTTGCCCAAATACGAATTGGTAAATGAAGAACCTCGTACAACCAACTCATCAACCCCCTCGTTTTGAATGAAACAGTTAAATCCAAGGCCATTGGCATAAAAGGCATCGTCTGAAACAAATTTTTGCACATTAATCCGATTATCCAATCCAACCGAAAGCGCAGAATTATAACGTATGCCAATATTGTTGTTATGGAAGTTGTACGAAATGAGATCATAGTGCATCCCGGATGGTGATGGCTGGCATGCAAAAGAGTTTGAGGCGTCGAGGATGCCCTTGTTAATCTCTAGGCCAACTCGAGCGTTTTCAATGGTGGAGTTGTGAAAAATAACTTCTGCGTTGGCCGCTAAGGCCGAGCTTTCACCCACTATTATTCCATCCCATTTAGAGTTGCAATCGTTAATTAAGGAGGTAAGTTTTGAGCCATTTTTTATCTCAAGTTTTCCTCCAGCCTCAACGGTAATCCCCGAATGACGTATGAACCCACCCCGGTCTAAGAGAACAACGGTGGTATTCAAATCACAGAACTGAATTTCGGCTTGATCGATTACTAAGGTTTTGCCGTTTGGCACCACCACATGGGCTTGCACTATTTTATTTGTGGCCCAAGTTTCAATAGGTCCGGCACTTCCAACCAAATACTTCCAATTGTCATCGTTGGCATCATCTCTTGTGATATCTGGATTCAAGGAACTAAGACCAATGCAATCATCGGCCACCAAAACCAAGTCGTAGTTATCCCAACGATGAACAAAATCATCTTGATTATCTCCAACAATCAAGACTTCATTATTTCTAGTTACCATGCAATCAAATCCACAACCACGGCCCTGTTGGTCGGAAGTGAGGCCTTTGCCGCCAAGCATTACTTTATGCCATTTATTGGTGATGGTCCAAGATGTACCTTTGCTCAACTCAGCTTTGAATAGAATAAAGTTGGCATTAAAATCTTTTGCTTGATTTGGGGAAGCCAGATTAATGGCCTTGCCTTCATCGGCAATAGATCCGCAAATGTAGATATCGCCGTTGTAATCAAATCTTGCCTTATTCATAAAATCCATGCCGGAAGAATGTCCTAAGTGTTTTGACGTTTTATGTGTGAGCGTACTTCCATCAAAACTGTATGCACTCAGCACAACTTGCGCGCTATACAGGTCATTAGGGTTGCGATCATCAATTTCTTGTGCATATGAAGAATGAATAGGATCAATGCCAAAATCGCCAAGCCTGGTGTAATTTGCCATAATGCAAGCTACAAAATCTCCATTCTGATCTTGTTCAATGCTATTGGCCCAATCGCGGACCGCAAAATAATTCACCACGTCACCACCTATATTGATATTCCCATCTCGGATATACGTCTGATTTTTGCACGGCCAATTACTCGTTGGAAATTCAGCGTCGGCAGTAAAAAAGGCATCGTAATCTCCGGAAGGATTTCCGTGATATGCTTCTGAATCAAAAAAGTCGTGCCCAAGGATGTTTATAGAAGGAATAGACGCAGTAATTAAATCACTGAAACTTATAAAGATTACTCGTGCTTCGTGATCATCTATATTGGTTCCTTGAATTTTATTCCCAATTGAAAAACCGGACAAACAAAGTGCATTTGGAACTTCATTTTCTTCAGCGGGTTTGCCATTTGGATTTGAGCCACTTGGGTAACCAAAACACATTCCTCGAACGCTTCCAGCAAGTGAGGAAGAAGATGTATGCGAGTCACCAGTTAACCCATCAAGAGGGTTGGTTATCTCAAAAGAATTGATTAGAATCATGTGTTCGTTCAGGTGCATTATAAACCAAAATCCTTGTTTCTCACCAGCTAAAATGAAATGGGTTTTACCATCGGCAGGATTTACAAACTCCCGTACGGCTCTGATAGAATATTTCAAATTATCATTGGTAAAATAGGTACGAGTAACGGAAAAGTTTAAATCTGCCTGGGTTTTACAGAACACCGGCTTTTGTAGGTTAATATTTTCTAAGGTGAGAAACCCAGCCGAGTAATAATGATTATTCACCGCTCGTGTTTCAAAAAAAGCGCCAAAACTTTTAGCCTTTTGAGTAAAATTCTGATTGTTGTTGTTAATGTCATTCCAAGCAGTAGATCTGTCAAAGCGGATTGAATTCAATAGATTTAAGTTTTGATCTACAAGTAATAGCGAAGGAATAATAGTGTAAGTACCTTTAATGGAGTCGCGCTCTTCCGAAGTGGAATCCATCCAAGTAGTGGAGTCGCTTGAATATCCTGCGTTTATAAAATTTCCACTATTAATTTC
>JBLHHI010000120.1:0-9581 GCA_047614125.1 Bacteroidia bacterium
AAATCTTCATCGGATCGCAATCGCTCAGCCGCTTCATCTTCAAAAACATAGTCGGAGTACCATTCTTTTTGTTGGAGGATGGCATCGAAAAAATTCCAATTGAAATACGAATCGGGAGCTTCTGGATGCAGAACTTCCAACAAAAACCTTTTGTTAACGTTATTGGCCGGAATGAGATAATCCCCTTTGTGAATCAAGATTTCTTTCTTGCTTAAAGTAAATCTGGACTTCGAATGTACATAGTGCTTTTCGTATGGTTTGCTGGATGTAGAAAAAGTATCCACCTTAAAAATTATTAATAAAATGGTTGTATCTCTTTGAAATTCAGTCATTTCCACTCCATTTGATTTCAATCGATCTTCAACATCCACAAAACCACGCTTAAGAACATAATACGATGGAGATGCGGCCCACTTCGTCGGTTTTAAATTTGGGTAATATGATATCTTATTTTCAATGAGCTTTTCTTTGTTATACCACAATCGCATTTCACCGGTTACTTCGCTGGGTTTGTACTCTGCATGATACCCTGCAAAATGAAAGGCTTGAACTGAGCTTTCATCCAACGCCCAATCCAATGCAAACGAATCTTGCTTCTGAACGCTTTCTCGATCTATTTTTTTAACGGATGCAACATCACTCCGATTCATCAACCTAATACCTGTTTCCAAAAAGGCCTTGGTAGCCAGAACCCGTTCTTTATAAGGCTTTAACATGTGGGTTTCGGTTATGTAGCCCGGAATTTGCTTTAAGGCTAAAAATCCAGTAGAGTACCGAGGTTGATCGTAAAATGTAGCAAACCCTTCTTCCGGACTGGTACCATGCACATTTACATACGGCGACATTGGATAACCTCTCTTTCCCATTTCTTTAATTAAAAATGGTGTATAGCTTTTGCGCAAACTGTCTTTTAACCGTCCGCCCATCTTATCTTCTTGAGTGGTTAAATAGGTCATCACATAGGTATAATCCGCACCATTACTCACATGGGTTTCGATGTATAAGTCTGGATCAATAAGGGTGATGAGTTCGGCAAAACTTCGTGCATTTTTCGAATCCATTTTAATAAAGTCTCGATTCAAGTCTAAGTTTTGAGCGTTGCCTCGAAAACCATACTCTTCCGGACCATTTTGGTTGGCACGGGAGTTTGTATTGCGGTTGAGCGTTCCACCAATATTGTAAAATGGAATGATTACGACTACGGTATTTTTCATTCGCTTGTGGAAGTTAGAATCCTCCAAAAGTTCGGAGGCCATAAGCATCGATGCATCTACCCCATCCGGCTCTCCTGGGTGGATGGCATTGTTGATGAGCAGCAATTGTTTTTGTCGTAATTCATAACCTTCTACTTTACGCGGCCTGTCCAAATCAATGATAACCACATGCAACGGCAATCCAGCATCGGTGGTTCCAATCTCCTGTAAATCAACCTCTTGGTAAAACTTAGCAAAGTCCGTCCAAAACTGCATTCCCTCTTCATAGGTTGGAGTTTGATTGCCATTCGATGTTAGAAAAGGAGGCACAGGTGGACTGCCCTTTTCAGACAGCGTACACGAGGTATATCCAACGAAAACAAGGAAGTAAAAGAGAACCAATTTATGCATCCAACGAAAATAGGGAATGTTCAATTTGGAATATTCAATTTTGAATGTTGAATTATGAATTATGAATTGAATTTGTGCATCGTTCGAACCGGAGATATCGTACTCTAATATTGAGCAACCAATGAATGGAATGTTGAATTCGTTTTATCATTGTGATAATTCAAATAGGCAGACAGGAATGTTCAATTTTGAATGTTGAATTTTAAATTTTGAATTGATTTGGGCATCATTCGAACCGGAGACGTCGTCTTCAAATGTTTAGAAACAACTGGTTGTACTTGACCTAAACACTAATTTAATCTCGATGCCGCTACTTTTAACAATTTTATCATTCAACATCCAAAATTCATAATTCACCATTCAAAATTTATAATTCAAAATTTAATCTTTGCTTTGCAAAATGCGTATCGAAGGAAATATTCGAAAAATGAAGGTTGCCCAAGGCGAAACGGTTCAGTATGGATTGCGGCTCTTTGATATTTTGGATCCGACCCACCCCATTCCGTTGAACGAAGCTGTTGGCAAAGAGATCAAGATCGAATTCTTGCATGCCATCCATTGCACCGTAACGGGTAAGAAGATTAAAAAGACTTTTGGGGATGGCATGAGCTATGATGCCTTTATGAATGCTCCAGAAGCGAGTCCCAGTATTATCCGGCCCGAGCTTAGTCGAATTCATGAGGGTGTTGCCTTGCGCGACTTTGAATGGGAAATGAAAAACCACATGACACCACATACGGTGTATTTGGCACAAACTGCTGGGGTTAAAGTTGGTGTTACTCGAAATACGCAGATCCCAACACGCTGGATGGATCAAGGTGCGGTTCAAGCAATCATTTTAGCCACTACGCCATATCGGCAAGTGGCCGGCTTAATTGAGGTTGCCTTAAAAGATCACATTTCCGACAAAACCGCTTGGCAACGAATGCTTAAAGGAGAATTTGATGAAGCTGATTTACAGCAAGTTAAAGATGATATTTCGCAATATGTTCCAGATCATTTAAATCAATACATCAATCCAGATAAACACATCGAAAGCTTCAAATATCCCATTCTAGCCAATCCCAAAACGGTTAAAAGCATTAAGTTGGATAAGGTACCGTATATGGAGAAAAAGCTCATGGGCATTAAAGGTCAGTATCTCATTTTTGATGATTGTACGGTGATGAATATGCGCAGTCATTCTGGGTATCGGGTGGTAGTGGAATGGTAAAAAAAATGGATGATGCTCCAAAGAACACCATCCATCCCATAAGAGTTATTAATCTCTCACTACCGTTTCACCAATCGAGATTGCCCAAGAAAATGATCTTGGTTGTTATATAATCGTACAATATAAATTCCGGCGGCTAAATCTTGTAAATTAACCTGACTCTGAGCCGGGTTCAATTCAACATCTCGTACTTCAATTCCCATCGTATTCGTTAAGACCAAATGCGAGGCATTATTGGTTGCCTCTGAAATGCCAATGTTAAGTTCGTTAACACATGGGTTTGGATAAACATTGAGGTTGTAGGCCATTTCAAAAATTGAATTAGAACCGCCTGTTGTATCCTGTCCAACATTCTTACCGGTTGTATCATCACAATGTATTGGTAGAGCATTCAATTCCAAACGCGCTCCTTCCTTAATGTTTTTGCTCTGAAATGCCGCACTGTTGGCCGCATATTTATATCCTCTAAAAACGTTTATGCCAATGGGAACAGCGCCTTGTTCAAGGGCTCCTTTATTGTTAATTGGATTTACATAGCTCCATGTAATCTTTTGATTTTGATCCAATTCAAAGATGTGTCCTTTCGTGCTTTCCGTTATGAGCAAATGGCCGTTTGATAGGGGTTGTACAGCCGACATATTCACACTGTAAAAATCGGTTTGATTTGGCGCGGTATACGTCCAATCGTAGCCAGCAGGACCAAAAGGTTTGTTGGTTTGTAGAAGATAACTTCCTGGCCCATCCACCACGGGAGCAAAACGATCTATGGAAGAATACTTTCGTGCGCCACCATTATTAAAAAAGATAATTTGACCCGCATTGGCAAAGCCTTTTTTAATCCATTGTGCATCGTGTTGCTTAAAACTCACTTGATCTATGGCACCACCCCGACCATAGATTTGTGGATTTCCGTATCGGAAAAGTATGTCGCCACCCTTATTTTGCTTTCCGCCAAAGTGCCCGCTGCTTTGTGCTTGCGTTGTGCTGTGATCAATGATGTAGATCTCACTTAAACCGTGACAACTCACCATAATTTGATCTAAATCGGCATTGTAATCGATTGAATTAAAGTGCAGCCAATCTTGTAAGTTACTGATTATATGCGAGTTAAAATCAATCAATTCAGGATGTTCGGATATTTCACCGTAGTTTATCTTTGTTTTGTCTGCATCTTGAACGATGTGACTGAGCGTGTTCCATTTCCAAACAATCGCGGCTCCGCTATCCGCTTCAGGCTTTAATTCCCAGATGGATTCTTGCCAAACATCTTCGGGTAAACCATCCAATTGTTTTCCATTGTCTAAGGCAATTTGATTGGGAACCAATTCCCAGATAAGCACCAAAATATTGCCATTTGGCATTATTTTAAAATCGTGGTGTTGTGAAAAAGTATCTGAATACAAGTCCATGGACCAAACCAATTCTCCTTCCCAGTTGTATTCTTCCAATCTTCCGCCGTTTCCTCCTGCAAGGTTAAATGGGTTTTCAACATGAACCGAACGCAACAAATTTCCATTCGATTTTAAAATTGTATTTGCCCCAGGTGTTGCACTCGTTTTCCATGTATTTACAACATGTCCACAATTATTCAACAAATGCACATCCGAACTTGCGAATGGAGGCATTAAGGTATATCCGTCAATCGACGTACTGTCGTAATGAAAGAGTCCGAGGGTTTGTTGCCCAAAGGCAACCGAAGAAAGAAAAAAACCAACAAAATAGAAGAGGAATCGAGAATACATTTTCACATTTATATCATTAGGTACGATAAAAATGAAACGTAAACGAGAGGTAGATGTATTTAGTACACTATGGGACGATTGCTTTCCAGAAAATTGTCGTTTATAGTGTCAAAAACAACATAAACAACTAGATATGAGCAACATAGAATGCTAAAACTTTTTTTGCATTTTTCTCAATGAGCAGAAAATTTGGTGTCGGATTTGAATTTTAGTTTCAAGTTGACCCAAAATCCGTCCAACTTACTTTGGCTTTTATATCAATGAAAAATTGTAGAACTAGGGTCATTGAAAAAATGAGCTGTTCCTTTTAATCGGTAAAACGGTTTTTTCAATATCGATTTAGCAGCTCAATTAAGCCACATACGCAAAAGCTTTTCGCTCCCGCTCAAACTTCCAATATAATATCGCTGTGAATATTGGATGGGAAGCGATGCCAGCAAGCGTTCTTTCATCACTCCCGCCCGATCAATGTAACTGGAATGAATGAAGTAACTAAGACCATTTCTGCGAACAATGAAGCCTACGTGATTGTCGAGCCCAATGATATATACCTCGTTATCAGGGCGTTGCGCCACAAAATGATCCAGGTCATTCACATCATTAAACCACTTCGTACTCGATGAATCGCAAAGTTCGCGAACAATTTCAGAGGCCGCCTTTTGTGCTACTTTGTATCGGTTAATATCAATGCCCATGTCGCGAACAGTTGTGCTTACAAAATACCCGCAAGCAACATCCCCTTTGCGCGGAACGGCAGTATATCCGTTAAAATCCCAGGTGGTACCATACCAATACGTAAAAATGGAATCAACCAACCAGGTTTCGAAGCTTTGTTTTGTTATTGACAAACTCTCTGAACTTGAGGTTCGCAGATTTTGTTTGCTTTTAGTGATGGATCCTTTTAATCGAAGATATCGCTGGTTGTGCTTGGCATTGGTGCTGTAAGTTGCCTGCGGTTGTTGACTTGCTGGTGGTTTTGCTGCTTTGTTGTTTGGAGGAAGATCCTTCAGGTCGTTGATTTGGTTTGTAGTTTGGACCGAATCATTGGCAACCGGCTCAGCATTTGATAATTGCTTCACCGCTTTCTTTTGGCAGGAAAGTGCAAGGGTTATCGTCAGAAGAAACAGGATGGTGGTTTTTGAATCTGTGAGCGTCATTTAATGATGTTTCAAATAGAATGTGTTTGGGTGAAATAAATTTTATTGGTTTGATCAAGACCTATTTCATAGTTTATTCCAGCCTTTAGTTCTTCAGTGCAAATTCTAGAACCTATAAGAACATATCAGGAGTTTGTTGACCTAAGAAAACATATAAGGGCATATAAGAGATGTAAATGCAATGACAAGCTCAATATCAAATTCAATTAAAGGTTCAAATTAACATTTGCTAGGCCTCTTCATAATTGTGACCGCCAAAATCTTGTTACTCATTACTTACCACTTGATACTTTTTCAAACCATATAAGAAGGAAATGTAAAGGCTACTAAAGCTAAAAAGTTACAACCTACAATCTATTCATCTTGATACTCATTATTTGATACTTATATCTTTATTTAAAAAAAATGCGTAACTCGTACAACGAAATGCCTTTTCCTCTCCCCTTTAGTACAGCATGATGGCACAAACGGCAACGGCCAACCTAGTATTTACCCAATTAAACGATGTAGAGCAAGAGCTTCTCAACGGTTGTTTGGATAAGAATAGGGCAGCCCAAAAAAAACTTTACCTCCGATATTCTACAGCGATGTACACGCTGGCCTATCGGATAACGAACGATCAAGATGCAGCACACGATGTGCTGCAAGATGCTTTTATTGAGGTGTTTAGAGATCTTCACACCTTTAAAGCAAAGTCTACCTTAGGTGCTTGGATTAAAACCATTGTTGCTCGAAAGGCCGGCAAGCAGGTCAAATTTGAGCAGCGCTACGAAGCCTTAGAAATTGACTTGCACGACACTGCTGTTCCATATGAAGACATCGCCTCCATCCTCTTGGAAAAAATCATTGCCATGCTGCCAATTGGATGCCGAACTGTGTTTACCCTCTTCGAAATTGAAGGATACAAGCACAAAGAAATTGCCAACATGCTCAACATTGCTGAAAGTACCAGCCGAACTCAATTGCTTCATGCTAAGAAATTATTGAGAGAACAATTAAAAGGAGAAATGTCATGAATACCGACCCTACAAAACAAGAGCCAAAGGGCTTATACAATCTACCCCAACACAATCCCAACCCGAATTTGTGGGATAAAATAGAAAGCGACTTAGACCGAAAGCGCCCCCTATTTTGGCCCCGCATTTGGGCCATTGCTGCAACAATCGCCCTCATTGCAACCGCCAGTTTTTTATTCAACAACAAACTTCAAAATGATACGGCGGAACTCGTTCCGGCAAAAAAGGAGACGGATTCATTGGTTTTGGATGTTGAGTTTCATGGAGAAGAGAACACGTTGGATGGGGATGAAATCGAAATCGATCATACCGTTGTTGAACTTCCAACTATTAACAATAAAGCAAATAAATCATTCATTGAGCCAATTGCGGTTGCTAAAAATTCGGATCAAACATCATTGCCCAATCAACAAATAATAGTTTCATCAGATTCCTTGCTGCAAACGCCAAAGGCCTTCGCCATAACAACCGATGTTCCATTTTTAACCATCGAACCTAATTCATATTCCTGGGCCACCGATGCCACCACGCACCTTCTCACACCGGCGTATACCTTTAGTGCCACCGCCCCAACCTTCGACTATTCAACAGTTTACGCAGAGCCAGGCGAATTTGTGGTATCCATTGATGCCGAAGAAAGCACTTCGGGCATTGAAACAACACCAGAAGAGATTTACTCGAAAGACGCCAATTTTGAATATGAAAACCAAACCAAGTTGGACTATTCTGGAAACGAAGAAGACATACTTAGAAACATAGAATTTAAAAATGCCCAAGTACCTCAAAAGGGTGAAATTAAGCACGGTAGCGTTACGCTTGATAAAAAGGCAAGTCTCTTGGGCTCCACTACTATCAAACGTAGTCGATATAAAAAAACAGATGCTTCTGGTTTTATTGGTGATAGGGATAACGATGGAGTTGCCAATTACTACGACAACAATGCTCGCTACCTAGGTTCAGACATTGAAGTCCCAACCGATCGAGACATGTTTGCTCAAAAGTACCAGGCAACTATTAGCGATTCGGTGTCTTGGAACTTTGGAGACAACAATGTCGAACCTAACACTGAAAACTACGCCCCGCTTGTTGAAAATACCTACAAACGACCCACCGTTGATCCGCTTTCTACTTTTGGAATTGACGTGGACAATGCCAGCTATACCGTTATGCGCACCAAGATTAACGCGGGAATCTATGTTCCAAAAGATGCTGTGCGTGTTGAAGAATATGTAAACTACTTCAGCTATGATTATCCGCAACCTAATGAAGGTGAGGCTTTTAGCGTAAACTTGGAAGCCGCCGCTTGTCCGTGGAATGCCAACCACCAATTGGTGCGCATTGGCTTAAAAGGCAGAGACATCGACATAAATAAACAGGATGCCAGCAACTTGGTTTTCCTTATTGATGTGAGTGGCTCGATGGAGGCGGAAAATAAGTTGCCCCTGGTTAAAAAATCGTTGAAACTCTTGGTAGACCAAATGGGACCGAATGATCGGATTGCCATTGTAACCTATGCCGGTGCCGCTGGGTTGGTGCTTCCTTCTACCAAATGCGATGAAAAGGAGTTTATTAAAAAGAAGATTGACCGATTGGATGCTGGTGGCTCTACAGCGGGTGGAGAAGGGATTAAATTGGCTTATCAAGTGGCCTTAGACCATCACGTAGCCAATGGGAATAACCGTGTAATTCTTTGCACAGATGGAGATTTTAATGTGGGTCAACATTCGGATTCGGAGATGAAACAACTCATCATCAACAATCGGGATAAAAACATTTTCATTACCGCATGTGGTTTTGGGATGGGGAACTACCAAGATTCGAAGATGGAAACCATTGCCGACCATGGAAACGGAAACTACTTTTACATCGACAACTTTAAAGAATCGCTTAAGGTGTTTGAGCGCGATTTAAGAAGCACACTCTTTACCATTGCCAAGGATGTTAAGATTCAGGTGGAGTTCAATCCGAAGCACGTAAAGGCCTATCGTTTAATAGGTTACGAGAATAGATTGATGCCGCCTCAAGATTTTAACGACGACACCAAAGACGGCGGCGAATTGGGCGCAGGCCACACGGTTACAGCATTGTATGAGATCATTCCGGCGGGAAGTGAGGAAGCTATACCCGGCGAAATTGAATTAAAATATCAAACACCGGAGAATAATTTTGTGGATTTTGGAAATGAAATGCTCACCGTTAAACTTCGGTATAAAAAACCTCGCGAGAACACAAGTCAGCTCATTGAAGTGAGCATGGAAGCTTCCAATACTACCTTTGAAGATGCATCGCAAGATTTTCAATTTGCTTCGGGCGTTGCGCTTTTCGCCCAGCAATTACGGCAGAGTGAATTTGTGCCTAAATCGAACTTTGAAGCAGCAAAACAAATTGCCACCAATGCAAGGGGATTAGATCCAAATGGAGATCGAGGTGAGTTTACGTTATTGATATCCAAAGCTCAAAACATTTATGAGCAAGCGGTGAAAAAGGAATAGGATGATTTGGAAATGCTTCATCGTTCAAATCATTGAATACTAAAATATTTTTCTTATCGTCGGACAATGCTTTCCATCCCTAAACTGCAAAAAGAATGGCCTGGAGACCATAAACATAGTCCTCACTCAGCTGGAGCTGAGCGAGTGCTAGGAATAGGATGATTTGGAAATGCTTCATCGTTCAAATCATTGAATACTAAAATATTTTTCTTATCGTCGAACAATGCTTACCATCCCTAAACTGCAAAAAGAATGGCCTGGAGACCATAAACATAGTCCTCACTCAGCTGGAGCTGAGCGAGTGCTAGGAATAGGATGATTTGGAAATGCTTCATCGTTCAAATCATTGAATACTAA
>JBLHHI010000121.1:0-9576 GCA_047614125.1 Bacteroidia bacterium
TATCTCTGCAAACAAAGATGACACTTGATGTCGACTTATTTTCTGGGTAAATCCTACTTCAAGCACGTATTTACTGGGGTGTAGAGACATTTTGGTCATTTATTGAAAACTTTCGGATGCTAGTGGTTTAATCACATCAAACTCCAAATCATTTTTATAAAATTGTTTAAACAACAAGTTGCCATTGAATAATCAACAGCAACCCATTCATAATAATGTAAAAAGTAAAAGTAAAAAGTGTTGGTTTATCTAAAATTCATATAGCGCTTAAAATGGTGTTAAAACAATACCGATACAGGCGGCGTTTGCAACCGGACCTACTCCTTTTTTAAATATGTTGGTTGTGTAATACTTTCCAAACAGGTTAAAGTCTCCAAAGCCCAGTTGTGCTAAATAGCCCAGTCGGTAATCTTCAAATCCAAAATCACCTTTCAGTTTTTGCTTATCTTTATCAGAGCCAGAGCCCCATTTTTGTTTTTGGTGGGCTCCTAACAAATAACCCAATTGTATGCCCGCCGCCAATTTAAATTCGTCGTCACTTTTCCCGCCTTTGCCTTTAAAATTAAGCATGATGGGCAAGGTTGCATACTTAGTAACTACCTTGTTTTTCTTATAATTAACATCTGGGTTTATGGTAAATTCTAGGGGTTTGGAGCCTTTTACAAGATCAACATTATTCTCGAAATGATAATTATTGAACTCGATGCCAAGGCCGTACACCAACCTTAATTTTCCTTTGTAAAGGTTTATTCCCTTTTGAACTATGCCCAAGTGAAAATTAATCGAATTGCCACGGTCTAAAGCAAGATCTGAATAATCTTCCTGTAGCTCAAACACGTTGTCTGTTAACCAAACATTCCATCCCAAATCCATCACAAACCAGCTGGTTTCCACCGATTTATACTTTTGGGTGTGTTTCTCTTCAACCTTAATTTCTCTTCGAACAACAACCTTGTGATTTCCTTGGTCGTCAACATTCACGTTATGATCTTCGTCATCATCCGAATGCGCAACGATTACTTTTTTATGCATTTCTTGAGCTTCGTCACCCGCTCCTTTGGCCTCATCAATTGCCGTATCGATGGTTTCTTCAATTTGCTCCTCAAATTTTGGATTGAGCTTTATGGAGGTAGTTTCCGTTTCTTCTAGAATTAGAGTATCCATAACTCCATTCACTTCTCGAATTTGCATTTTAACCTTCTTGGAAGGTTGGCTGTTGGCCGCATTTATAAGTTCGCTACTTGAACCGTCGATGGTTTTTATTTGAACATCTTCAGAAATAGTAGTGTCCGAAATTCCATTGTGTTTTCTAATTTCGATGCGTACCCGCTTATTTTCAATAATTACCGGATCTTCGGTTGTTTGGGCCATTGCTAAGAATGGAAGACTTGCTAAAAGCGACAGCATCAATTTGGCAAAGTTGCGATTGGAAGCTATAAAATAATGTTTCATTGTACTGTTTATTATCGGTTTTGAATATTGTTTTTATGTATGGGTTTTAAATGAACCTCGGCAGAGGCTTGGTATTCTTCTGTTTGTACGTTGAGCTTTAAGCCTGGGTTCTTATCTCCAGGTACGCGCTGAATCGATAACTTGCTGTTGCGAAGCGGTGCTGTGGCCAGAATAAGCGTTTTATTAAAAAGGTTGCGCACTCCTTGGTAGTCCGACAGAAAACCTTCATCTGCCGTGAGCATTTGGTTCTCAAAATAACTTGCGTTGGCCATCATCGGAAACACTTCGCCCGTCATAAACCCAAACCCATCAACCTTTTGTTTAATGTTTGGAAGTTGGAAGGCGGTATAAATAATTGTGTTTGCGGGCTGTGCCACATGGACACTTTGTTCAATACTCGTTCCCTTAGTTTGTATCAAAGTCATTTGAACTTTTTGCGTTGGAACAGCACTTGGCTTGGTGTTGAGCACATCTTGAACTAAGCGGGCATCCGCAACTGGAATTACATCTTGTTTCGCAATCTTTTCGCCTTGATTATCAACCGAAGATTTGGTGGCTGTGCTCGTTGAGTTTGCTATGCCATCTAAGAGGGTGGTTTGTTTAAAATTTTGGTATAAAGGATAACCAATTACAGCTGCTAACGCAAAAATGGCCGCATATTTCATTAAGTTTCTAGAACTTGGGAAGAGTGCTAAAATAACCCCACTTCCCGTTGGTTTAAGCAATTTGGCCTTGTGTTTGTACTCTAGGGTTTCTGGAACTAAAACAGTATGTTTCATTTGGCTCCAGCTTTCGGTAAGCTCTTCGTCAAGCTCAATCTCTGCCATGAGCTTAGCTGCTTCTTCCTCGCCTAGTTCTCCTTCGAGGAGCTCAAACAATTTCCAATCGAAATCTTCTCTCTCTGTTTTCATATTACCAGGTGTAAATCTTTTATGTATGCTTTCAAGGCTTTGCGCGCTCGAAAGATGTTTATCTTCACTTGTGCTTCCGTCATTCCCGTCATGTCTCCAATGCTCTTGTAGTCATAGCCTTCATAATCTCGTAAAATGATGGCCGTTTTTTGGTTTTCGGGAAGTTTGTCAACTGCCTTATTCACAATTTCTAAGGTATCTGAGTATTGGGTTGAGTGACTGTGTTTGTTTTCTACCACTTCATCCATACTTGCCTTGCGCTTCGACTTTCGGATAATGTCGATGCAGTTGTTATAGGCAATCGTAAATAAAAAGGACTTGGCGGTTCGCATATCAACTTTGTCTCGTCTGACCCAGAGTTTTTCGAAGGTGTTTTGTACCACATTCTCAGCTTCAAATTCGTCGCGGAGGTGTTTCAATGCAAATCGGAACAGATTATCCGATAAACTATGAACACTTTCGTTGTACTCTTTTACTGTCATTGTTTGGATGTTATACGCGACGACGCTCCAAAAGTTTCAGTAAAGATAATTTATTTTCAAAGTCCCGTAAAACAGCTGGTTGCAGTACCATTTTTACTCGATGAATAAAGGACATCTCTCCTTTCAGGCTGGAGTAATCGCAAGAAATCCACCTACATTTCAGCACTCGAGTTATGGCAAAACCATATTCTAAGATTTCTGGTTGCAAAACAGATTTAAGCAATCCCATTCATTCGAGCCGCGCATTGATCATTTAAATAAAAAAAATACCTTCATCCAAAACGCTACCAGACTTTGTGTAAAATAAAAGCACAGATTAAAATCATCCAATATCTTTGCCACGTGATAAAAACGAACGAGTGGTATAAAACTTGGTTTGATTCTCCGTATTACCACATACTTTACGGGCATCGAGATGTAGAAGAAGCACGGGATTTTATTGCCCAACTGATGTCGGTTTTTGATCTATCACCAAACGCACACATCCTTGATTTGGCCTGTGGTAAAGGTCGCCACTCTAAAACACTCAACGATTTGGGGTATGTTGTAACCGGCATCGATTTAAGCGAAAACAGCATTGAACATGCTCGGCAATTCGAGAACGATCAGCTTTCGTTCGAAGTGGGCGACATGCGAAACGTATTTCAATCCAACACCTATACCATGGTGGTCAACTTATTTACCAGCTTCGGGTATTTCGACAACCATAACGATCATTTAAACGTTGTAAAAGCCGTTCACACTCAGTTGGTTGCTGATGGATATTTTGTGATTGACTACCTCAATACTTCAAAGGCCGCCAACCGAATAGGAACAGGCATTTCTGATCAAATTAACCGGGAAGGCATTGTATTTAACATCAAAAAATTTACAGACAAAAACTTCATCAACAAAGAGATTTCTTTTGAGGTAAATGAGCAACCTTTTCAATTTACAGAGCAAGTTTGGCGGTGGTCGGAAAACGATTTGTATAAACTATTATCAGAAAACGGCTTTAGCATCCAAACAATTTATGGCGATTACCAGTTAAACAAGTTCGACCCCATAGAATCAGAACGGTTAATCATGATTGCAAAAAAGAAATAACATCGCGTGCTCGAATGGCTCATACATATTGATAAACAGTTATTCTTTCAAATCAATCATTGTTTAAGCAATGATATTTTTGACATGTTCATGCCACTGTTTAGAAATAAGCTTACGTGGATACCACTATATGGCCTAATTCTGTTTCTTTGGATAAAAAAATACAGCTTGCATGCTGTTTGGGTAATCCTTTTTGCCGTGGCAACGCTCCTTATTGCCGATCAGCTCAGTGCTCATCTCATTAAACCACTTGTGGGAAGGTTGCGACCTTGCAACGACCCGAATCTTAAAAACTACGTGCATGCTTTAGTGGATTGCGGAAGTGGATTTAGCTTTGTGAGTTCACACGCAACCAACCACTTTGCATTGGCCATTTTTTTTATTATGTCGTTGGCGCGTCCGAGTAATCGACCCTATGTCATTTTATGTTTTTTATTGTGGGCCTCACTCATTTCCTTTGCACAGGTTTACGTTGGAGTACATTTTCCGCTCGACGTGCTGGTTGGAGGCTTTTTGGGAATGGGCATTGGTGCCCTTTCTGGTTGGGGATTGCGCTACCTACTCTGCATACGAAGCGGTAAGGTTTTATAAGTTAAAAAGAGACATTGTTGGATTTTTGGTTGTATTTCATTCTGTTTTTCTTCCCTTTGTTGGGCGGCACCATTGGCTTAATCATTAAGACCGAAAAAACGAATCACCTAAAGTTGTTCTTAGCCTTTAGCGGTGCCTTTCTTTTTTCGATAACCGCAACGAGCATCATACCTGAAATTTACAGCCACGATACCGCCATCAACGTTGGTTATTTAGTATTGGCCGGTTTCTTTTTGCAGATCATAATCGATCAATTCTCACATGGAGTAGAACATGGTCACCTCCACCATCACAATCAAACCAAAGCGCCCTACGGTATTTTTATTGCGCTCAGCTTGCATGCCTTTTTAGAAGGGATGGCGGTGGGAAGCAATTTGTTTTCAGACCAACTTCAATCGAGCTTTGTTTTTGGAATTGCATTGCATGAAATACCTGCTGCCTTTGCACTAATTACCATTCTAAAATCCTCCAACGTACAGAAAAAATACTTGTACACTTGGCTGGTCTTATATGCGCTTATGACTGTTATCGGGGCGCTGTCCAGTTCGCTTTTAGTACAAGTAATTGCGGATCTTGAAAACTACATGGTATATCTCGTTGCCTTAGTAGTTGGCGTTTTCTTACACATATCAACCACCATTCTTTTTGAAAATACCGACAATCATAAGTTTAGTAGATTTAAACTTTTGGCCATAGGTTTTGGGGTGGCGGTGGCTCTTTTGAGCACCAACATACATTTTCACTAGAGAAACCGCAGTTTTGTATTGCGTTGCGGATATTGTTGATTATCAGTAATATTGACTCTTAAAATTATAACATGCCCGAATTAATAATTGTTACCAAAAACTACGAAGAGCACATTGCTCTGATTCAGATAAACCGACCCAAAGAATTAAACGCCTTGAACCTTCAAGTTATGGGTGAAATTAGGGATGCCTTGGTTCAATTGGATGCAGACGCCGAAGTACGTGTAATCATTATTACTGGAAACGAACGAGCCTTTGCTGCGGGTGCTGATATCAAACAAATGGCTGGAAAAACAGCGGTTGACATGTTAAAAATAGATCAGTTCAGCACGTGGGATCAAATTCGTAAAACCAAAAAACCAATCATAGCGGCCGTAAGCGGGTTTGCTTTAGGTGGTGGCTGTGAATTGGTAATGACGTGCGACATGGTTGTGGCGTCTGAAACGGCACAATTTGGCCAACCTGAAATCAAAATAGGTGTAATGCCTGGAGCGGGTGGAACGCAACGCCTTCCAAGAGCTGTTGGCAAGGTACGCGCCATGGAAATGGTATTAACCGGCAACTTTATTTCTGCCGAAGAAGCTTTGAGTTATGGATTGATAAACCGAGTGGTACCGGTGGACATTTATTTATCTGAAGCCGTGCGCTTGGCAAAAACCATAGCTGCCCAAAGCCCTATTGCTGTACAAATGGCCAAAGAAAGTTTACTAAAGGCCTTCGAAATGCCGTTGCAGGAAGCACTTTCATTTGAACGAAAAAACTTTTACATGCTCTTTGCCACCGAAGATCAAAAAGAAGGAATGGCTGCCTTTGTTGAAAAAAGGAAACCAAACTTCATTGGTTCATAATTATTAAGTACTGAGCCGTGATTTCACACCGACAAGCCTTTCTCGATTTTCTAGCCCAAACCTCAGATGCACCGATGGGTTTGGAAGTTAAAAAAGCCCGTGGTATTTACGTTCAAACCACCGATGGAAAAAGGTACATCGATTTAATTTCTGGTATTGGAGTAAGCAGCTTAGGCCATCGAAACACAAAGATTTTACAAGCCATTCGAAAACAGCTTGGCAAATACCTTCACACCATGGTATTTGGCGAACACATTCAAGCTCCACAGGTAAAATTAGCCCGAAGCTTAGCCAAGGCGCTCCCAGATCCATTATCCTCAACCTTCTTTGTTAATTCAGGTTCTGAAGCCATCGAAGGAGCTCTTAAGTTGGCAAAAAGGCATACGAAACGCCACAAAATTGTGGCCATGGAAAATGCCTATCACGGATCGAGCCACGGCTGCCTGAGTTTGATGAGCGATCCCTATTATTCAAATTTTTATCGGCCCCTTTTGCCCGAGGTATACTTTGCGACCTTTAATGACATCGATTCGCTGAATGTAATCGACCAAAAGACCGCTGCGGTGGTGGTTGAGATGGTTCAAGGAGAGGGCGGTTACATAGCTGGAAATCAATATTTTATATCCGAGCTACGGGCTAAATGCACCCAAATGGGATGCATCTTAATTGTAGACGAAATTCAGAGCGGAATGGGACGAACGGGTTCGCTCTTTGCCTTTGAACAATACAACATAGTGCCGGATATTCTATGTCTGGCCAAAGCCTTTGGTGGTGGAATGCCTCTGGGTGCTTTCGTTGCAAGAAAAGAGCTTATGATGGCCTTGAGCAGTAAGCCAGTTCTGGGCCACATTTCCACCTTTGGTGGTCATCCGGTAAGTTGTGCCGCAGCGTTAACAAGTTTGGATATTCTGCAATCCACCTCATACATTGCAGAAGTAAAAGAGAAAGAGGCCTTGTTTCGCTCGTTGCTCATGCATCCAAAAATTATTCAAATAACTGGGAAAGGACTCATGCTTGGAGTGGAGCTGGAAAGCCCAGAACTGCTTCAAAAAGTAGTTGCCAACTGCATACAACAAGGAGTAATCATCGATTGGTTTTTGTTCGACACAAAAAAACTTCGCATCTCTCCCCCGTTAATAATAACCAAGGCCGAGATAAAACGCGTTTGTAAAATATTGACCAATGTGCTGGCAATAGAGGATTAATGATCCCTTACGCTCCTAAATCTATGCGAAGACCCAGCAAAAGTGGCGGCATCTTGAGCTCTTTATTGTCATTGATCAAGTCGGTTAGCCGATAATCAGCCGTAACAACATATCGGTTAAAACCAAAACGCAAATGGCCATAGTAATTCAGCGGCTCCAAATAATTTACATCGGTATAAATAAGTTTTCTGGATTTATAATTCACGTCCGGATCGTTGGGCGTAGTTTTAACCTTCTTTCGATTTGCAAAAGTATAAGCGGCTGACGCGCCAATCTCAACATAGTTTCCAATAAAATTCCCTCGTCGACCGTAGTTAAATCGATTCGAGAATTCAGCACTTACATCATTCAAAATGAGTTTGTTGTAAACCATTGGATCTTTTGTTTCGAATTGGTACTCCGTTCTTCGAAATGCCGCCGAACCAAGTATGCTGTAAAAGTTGGATATCTTATATTTCCGATATAAGCCAAAACCATACGCCCAAGAAGCGCCCTGTTTCATCACGGACGTGGTATCTCCTTCCGAGGCACCGATGGCAAATTTTACATCATAAAAGGTGCCGGTATAATGCTTTCTGTTTTTACCATGATTCGAAATGATGGTATCGGAATTTACATTTTGTTCCAAAATGACAGTTTGCGCGCTCAAAGTGCACGACAAAACGGCCGTTAGGGCCAGTAATTGATATCTTTTTAATAAAGTCATATCGTATATTCTAATTCTTTCTTACTTAATAATTATTTCATCCACATAGCCTCGATAATACACTCTAAGCGTAAAGGGCTTGGCGTATTCCGATTTGCGAACAACCAAAGGACCTTCTCCTCTTAAAGGCTTGGATCCATCGCCGGCCATTTGTTCAATTGTTTTGGAAAACTTGCTGTACGGGTTCACTACAAAATAGCTATCCAAATAGCCTTTTTTATTTTCAATGTGATAAAATATGTAATCCGGCCAAGCAATGTAACGTTGCCCTATTAACGACGCCCCACTATCCAAACTGCTCAAATTTGAGCTGGTTATATCATTAATGCGTATGTAAATTCGGTCATTTTTCCGTTCAAACGAGAACTGCTTTTCAACCGGAATTGGGGCCTTAAAAAAATACTTTGCTTGGGGCACGCCATAGCCATGAGCATAATCGAAATACGGGTATAAATCCGACGATTTTTCAATTGCTCCATACAACTTCATATTTTTGTATGTAGGAGCAGCCTGTTTGGCACAGGCAGCAAATCCTGCCACCAACGGACCGCTAAAACTCGTTCCCTGCGTTTCATCAAGACCTCTTGGCCCCGAACCAATAACATGTCCGTACGCGGTAACATTTGGTTTTAGACGCTTATCCCACGTGGGCCCAAACGAACTAAAACTGGTATGAACACCGGTATTGGGGTTAATTCCACCAATCGACAATACACTATCAGCATCGGCTGGAGTACCTATTGATTTCCAATTACCACTTCCTTCGTTACCAGCCGAGTTAACCACCAAGATGCCTTTTTTAGCTGCCATGTTCGCAGCTCTTGCAACCAAGCTTTGTTGCCCATCCATATCTTCTTTAAAATACCGATGATAGGTATATCCCAACGATGAATTGATTATGTGCGCTCCGTTCTGGTCCGCCCATTCTGCTGCTTCCAACCAATTCTCTTCTTCCGAAAAGTATTCGGTTCGTCGCTCCGTTCGGGCCAATAAAAACTCCGCACCTGTAGCCAGGCCAATGTTTTGCTTGCCAATTCTTCCACCCACACAACTCATTACATAGGTGCCATGACTTCCGCCATGATCCACATCTTCCTTATTGGTGGCAAAGTCGTAGGTTTTAATAATTCTATTGGATTTCCGAATGTGTTCGAAAGCCGGATTGGTATTGTACGATTTGAAGCCAACATCGAAGATGGCAACACGAACTCCTTTTCCATCAATTCGTTTGGTTGCAAAAACAGAAGCGCCCATGCGTTCTATTTGTGCATTTAAAAAGAGCACTTCATCCGCCGATGGCACATACGAATCGGCATCTGGGTTATGTGCATCAAAACGATCAAATTCAGCAACTTGAAGTCTAAGTTGATGATTTACTACCTTTACGTCTCGAACAAAACTTAGCTGCCTAAGTTGTGCTTGCTGTGCTTCGGTAGCGTTGCAACACATGGCATTGAACCATCTGCTCACAGCTCGATTGTTTTCAGTTATGGACTCAACAGCCTTTACATAACTCGGTGTTACTGGAACATCCGTAAAATCATACAAA
>JBLHHI010000122.1:0-9498 GCA_047614125.1 Bacteroidia bacterium
TTTCAACGAAGCTAATAGGGTTTTATATACAAAAGTCCGCTTTACACTTGTGAAAAGCGATTTTCATCGTAAAAATTACTCGAAAGGGCCCGCCCTGTCTTCACAATTTTCACTCGAAACTCACTGTTCACAAGCGTTCTGAATTCAAAATATGAATCGAACTCAGGTGTATAGGTAAACACTATGAAATGAAGGTGTGGGAATGCTGAATAACCGGTATTCCCAGAAAGTGCAATCAATTCACCTTTTGCAACGCTGTCGTTAAGTTTTACTGATGAGCTTTGAAATTGGAGGTGCCAATATCCTGCTAAAGAACCATCTTCATGTTCGATTACAATGTGGTTGCCTTGGTTTAAGTATTCTTCTTTAAGTCCACCAACCTCTGAATCATTTTTTAACTGAACAACTTTGCCCGGGCGGCAACAAAAAACTTTAGTTCCAATTGGAACTTTAAAATCAGACGAATACTCTCCATGATGAGAAAAACTCGAATGGTATCCTTGCACCAAATGCACACGTTTTCCAACATCAAAGGGAAAGGCATAAATGTACGAAGAATCATCTTGAACCCGTCCGCCTTTTAGATCAGCAATGGGAGGAAAGGCATCGTTGGGTCGATAACATCCAAAGCAAGTTATTAAAAGAAAAGCTTGGATAAAAATTAATGGTGATGGCATGAAGACGATTATCTATGAACCAAATATAGTGAGACAATTATAATAAAAAACCGAATAATGCATTGAATTTTCGAGTCTCTTATCGTTCCCAACGGTTGGGAACGGTTAATCGAAAACACCTGTAAAACCTAGCGACGTGAGCTCTGAAAAATAAAAAAAATGCAAAATTACAACTCAGTTACATCAAGTAAGTGCAATTCGTTTTAGCTACTTCTTGCAATCTTAAACTTGCGTAAATCAATTTTTTTATGATTTTTGTATTGGATTTTTGAGAAATAAACCATCTTAGACTTCCCAATAACCAAACCAAAATTAACCAAATGAAAAAGTTTAAACGCTGGATTTCAGCCGTGGCAGCCATGGCGTTCAGCACATTTTTACATGCACAAAGTTTATCACAATGGAAGGTTAATCTTCCATCCCTTTTACTCAAGGAGTATGGTGTTACGCTCGAAAAGCAGGTCGATACTACCCAATCGTTCTCAGTGGGCTTTAGTCGGTATAAACCCAATCGTACGGATCAAAAGAGAATCATTACGAACTCGTATAGTTGTGAATACAGAATGTATTTTAAAAGCAGAATGCCGGAGGTTCGATTGTTCTTTGGACCATATGCCAAAATCTTATATGTTAGTTACAGGGAGCTGAACGATAATGGCATTCTTTCGCACACTTCAAGTGTAGATCAGTCTGAAATGGTCTTGGGCATCAACGGTGGATTGCGATGGAATTTTCTTCAGAGAGCATCCTTAGAGCTTTGTCTTGGATTGGGGAAACGGTGGCGAGATCCACAACCCTTTGATATGCCAGACGACAAGCAGCTCTCGTACCATGCGTTGAGAAATGTAACCTTCTTTTATCACCAAGACTTAGATCCACGATTTCAAATAAACCTTGGATATCGCTTTTGCAAATAGGCGAAAGCTACTCGAATCATTCAGTAACCAAATAATTATTTAGCTATGAAAACCATTATAAAACTTTTGTGGGGTGCCGCAATTCTTCTTTACACAAACCCTGCTTTCGCTCAAGTAGATGTCAAATTAAATCCTTTATTCATGTATTATTCAGCCTACCAAGGAGCAATGGAAATAGGATTGAATAATAAATTCAGCCTCGGTCTTGATGTGCTGTATTCCAACGGAGGATTTCTAGAAGCCGAACCACTTATCCCAGATGTGAGCACAACAGCATCTCTTCACTTTTATCCATTTACCAACAAACGAAGGTTTGGTTTCTCATTTGGACCCTATATGAGCTACGTGCGAGGCAACCGAATTCTCTATTTTAATGATCCCGATCCAATTAACAACTTGCTCGACGAGTATGTGGTTTTCGATCAGCGAATAGCAATGGGCGCATTATATCAACTAAAATGGGTGTCGAAAAAAGGCTTGTTATTTGAGTTGGATTTCGGAGGTGGCTACTTCGTTCAAAACAACGAAACCATTTTGAGGCACCAAAAATTACATCAATCCAAAAAACCATGGAACCTTTTTGGTGGAGACGACCCTTTGGAATTAAGCAACCTAGATTTAAGGTTCAATGCCAACACCGGCTTCCAATTCAAAAAACGAAAGAAAACATAACCGTTTGCTCTAGAATAAAGGAAGTAAAAAAGCGGAAACAACCCATCGGATCTTTCCGCTTTTTTTAAGTGATTATAATTCTTTGATGATCATGGAGCGATAAATACTTCCATCCAAATCCAAAACAAGTACATTGTAAACACCTGGTTTTAAGCTGGCAATATTGATGCGATTGAATCCCTCATTTTGTGAAATATCCAATACAGAAACTCCAATTGAATTAATAAGCATTACGTTTACAATCATCTTCTCGGTGTTAATGTTTAACCATTCATTGGCTGGGTTTGGGTAAACCACTATGTCATTAAGAGCTAGGTTATCAAGCCCAAGAGAGCTCAAAACTACGGGAGTTGATGTTCCTTCACATCCATTAACGCCAGTAACCTTTACAGTGTATGAACCCGTTGAACTTGCAATGAGCAAACGCTCGCTTTGGCCGGTTACTTCTTCACTTCCTAAATACCACGTATATTTAGAATATCCTGCTGATGCAAGTAAATTCTTTCCCTGTGCATTGATAACGATTATGGGTTTCGATAGAACAGAAACATTCTTGTTAATCTCCAGAGAGCAGCCATTATTAGCTGTGGTTTTGAATTTATACGTTCCTTGTTGCGACTTGCTTATCTCTTTAATTGTTTCCGTTAATTTGGTGGAAGTAAAACCATTTGGGCCTGTCCAACCGAACAAGGAAGCATCCGTAGTTGCCGAAATCGTTAAATCCTTTCCTTCACAAACTGAATCTGGAACAACAATGGTAAAGCTTGGAATGGTAAGTACTTCAACTATGCTTTCGGTCCAGTTTACGCACCCATTGCTATCCGTGCCGATTACTCTATAAACTCCAGCATCTGAAGTTCCCAATTGGTTAACCAGTACTTTATAGCCATTTGTGAGCGAATTCCCATCTTTTAACCAAGAATATGTTTTTGCACCGGATGCTTCTAAAGATAATGTGGTTAATTGACAGAGTTTGGTATTACCAGCAACGTTTATTTTTGGAAGTGGATTAACCAACGCGTTAAGCGTTGTGGTGGAAGAACAGTTTTTATCGTTGGTTGCAACAATTGTATATGTTCCAGAATACACAGCGGATGCCGCCGAAATAGTTGGATTTTGTTCGGTGCTGGTGTAGCTATTTGGGCCGCTCCAATCGTAGGTGTAGTTGCCTGTGGCTGTCATTCGCAATGTATCACCTGCACATATTGGAGTGTTGGATGCAACGGTAAAGCTCGGCACCTCATGTACTGCGATACTGGCTTGATTAGTTGAACTGCAACCAAACGAATTGGTCACATCCACTTGGTACGTTCCAGTGTTGGAAGTGGTTGTATTGGCAATTACAACAACATTAGTATCAGATGTAAAACCGTTTGGCCCCGACCAAGAATATGATTCGCCTCCTGAAGTGCTTAATTCGAGGTCTTGTCCGGCACAAAGTGGCGCATTTTGTGTTATCACCACGGTTGGAAGGCTGTCTATGCGTACGGTAGCGGAGTAGGTGAGTGTGCAATAATTCGAATCCGTTATGGTTACGAAATAATTTCCACCATTTGATTTTTGGGCGGCGCTAAAAAATGGATTTTGGTTGGTTGAATTAAAGCCTGACGGTCCGCCCCATGAGTACGAGCGAGCCCCTTCAACCGAGAGAAAAAGTGAATCTCCGACGCAAACCGGAGCATTGGTCGATATTTTTCCAGCAGCTTGGGTTGATAAGGCATAGGTTTTTGACCAATCGCTGGTATCACCAGCACCACAAACGGAACGCACGTAGAAATAATATAACTTACTCGGACAGAGGCCGGAAAGTGTCAATGAAGTATCGGTTGTATATGTGCCAGAGGTAGTTGGTGTGGCCGGAGAAGTGGCAAAAGAGTATTCATAGCCTTTTGCGCCCGAAGCAGCTTCTGTCCACGCTACATCGGCCGAGTTGGATGAAACGTTGGTAAACTTTACCTTACTGGGTTCGATGCAAACAGGATCGATCACCAATTGCAAAAATGGTTTTAAGCTGAATGCCGTTGAAGTTGAAGTACCACAGATGGAGCCTTTCCCATATTCTCCTCTACGTTGGTTAGAGGCCGTATTGTAAACATATACTGTGCCGCTTGCCGAGGAAGCGCCAACGGGCCCGTAACATACGTGAATGAGTAAATTGCTGCTCCCATTCCAATAAAAAGCAGAATCGAGGGTCTTAGTTTGCCAGCCCTGGCTGCCAATAGGATAGGTATGACGATTAACCACTTGTTTTAGGTTCGACCCGTCGTGACTGGCCACGTTGCTTGCTGAAGTGTGTTTCATCCAAATGCCATAATCGGATAGGTTGGATAACGTGGTGTCTTTAATTTTCCAAGCCATCGATAAGATGGTGCCTTCAGAGCCGCCGGCGGCTTTTATTTCGGAAGCGGTATACACAAATTGCATTATCCGACCATTGTATTCCGTATTGTACGGAGTTGGTGCACCAGTACTAGCAGTTGTAGCCGTCGTTCCACTTCCCAAACTAATGGTAATTTGACACATAGATTGTGCTGGAAGTAAGGTGAACGTGAGGCACAACAAATAAGCAACGGATAAATAAATTGGATTTTTCATTTCATTCTAACAATTAGAGTTATGCAAATTAAGCAAAAAATTGATGCGATAAACAGCCATTTTGCAATATGACAGAGCACGTTTGGTGCCGGTTAAATAGTTGAACAAGAGTACAATTAAGGCAAAATTGCACGAGCCTTTGTGTTGCTTTAACACTATTGCTGCAACTGAAAGATGTAAAAAGTTAAGCGCTTAGAAGCGTTTTTTATTGCTTGTAAATTGATGTATTCTTATATTTTTGTTCAAAGGAGTTGGATTTATCTCAACCTTTTGACGTAAATAAACCAAACAAGTACAGTGACATTGGAGGCTTGACTCATCTGCGAAGGTGATCATCTCTGACACGCTGCGAAGCGTATGTTAATTAATTTAAACCAAATAAAAATGAAAAAACAAACACTAATTACATGGATGTGGCTAGCTGGGCTATCCCTTCCGTTCACTCCAATTTTTGGCCAAGACGGTCCAAATGGAACCGACTTTAAAGATGTAGATCGACGAACCCACGCAGAGGTTTTTGATGATCATTTCGACTTAGATCCAAATCGAATTCCAACGGGGTACTTGTACAACCGCGTTTACCCGGTGGCGCAAATCGATTCCGCCGGCCAGTGCGACACCATTTACACCATGTACAGTGTGTTCCAGCCTTGGTTGGAGTTGGAAACCAGCGCCATTAAGGTGGACCGTGAGCCATCGTATGAAAACCTAAAAAAATCCAGTGCCATTGCCAATTTATCGCACAAGATTCCCATTGTAATCATCGACATGAACTACGCCATGTTTTCGGACAATTCGCTGGAGGATGGATCCATTATTGAAGAAGATGGAATTTATCGAGTTGTAGATGGAAGAAACCCCTACGTTGTTAAAAACTTTGGCCGCGCAGGCTTTAGTACCACCGAATTGGTGGAAGGCAGAGACAACATTTTTTACTTTGGCGATGACCAAATTTTGTCAAACACGAATCGTAAAGTTAAGAGCATTCGCATAACCCCAGTTGATGAACCAAGCTTTACCATTACACCCAATTTACCCTTTACCTATGTTCCAACTACTGCCCACGTGGGCGTGGAATATTGGGACATTGAAGTAGACTTAGAAGGCCCCGGCCCCGATTTGTGCAACAAGCAAAAAGTAGTGATCAAGGAGCGCATGTATAAACATCATGAAACGGGCCATTTAGGCTATTCATGCAAGAATGGAGCGCTATGGATCATTGAGAGCGACATACCGTTTATGGGCTACCTAGAAGACACCGCAACAAACAGTATAGCAGATGCCCACGTGTATTACCACACTACTCCAGTTAATAAATGTAAGCTCATAAAACCTGTGATTATAACGGATGGTTTTGATGCTCAAGACTTACGCCCTTATTTTAAAATAGCGGAGAGTATGAATTACTCTCTTGAACCCAACACGAATATGGTTACTCAACTACAAAATCTAGGATTTGATGTGATAATTCTGAACTTTCCAATCATTGGAAGTAGCGCCATAAAGCATAAATCAAACGTTAAACAATACAAGGCAGATGGAACCTTTCTTCGATATAAGGACGAAAAGAATAGAGATGGAGGAACGGACTACATAGAGCGGAATGCTTTCTTATTAGTAAAGCTCATACAAGAGGTTAACCTAGAATTACAAAAAAATGAGAGCGAGGAACAATTAGTGGTAATGGGTCCGAGCATGGGAGGAATGGTAAGTCGATACGCCTTAGCCTATATGGAGCAAAAGGAAGCAGAAGGTGTGTTTGGAATGGATCACAACACCCGTTTGTGGGTAAGCTTTGATGCGCCTCACCAAGGCGCCAACATTCCCATAGGGTCGCAATATGCCCTCGACTATTTCGCTTACAACATGGGTGATGACAGTGTTCGGGTAAAGTTTGAAACAAAGCTTCGCGCCATAGCTGGCCGTCAGCTATTAATCAATCAATATGAATCCTTTTGGGGACCCCAAAGTTTCCGATCTCAGTTCCATCATTCAAAGTTTTTTGCTGACCTAAAAAATGTCGGACTCCCGAATTCGGATGGATTTCCAACTAAGTTAAGAAAAGTAAGTTTGATAAACGGAGTAATTAATGGACAAAACTCTTTTACACCAGGATCGTATGATTTATTTATTGAGGCAACCAAAAATGGTAAGGACGCGTTTAAATTGATACATCGTTATGTTGGGGAGATGGGTACGAGGGTTGACGTTTTTGAGGCCATGTACCGGGAACGAATTAATTTTATTAAATCGAAACCACATTCTCAGATGCTCCCGTACACAAACCTGGATGTTCGAGGGAGCATGGATTGCGTACAAGGGGGGCAATATCCAGATTCCAAAGAAGTGACCAATTTGCTCTATGCAAAATTCAAAGAAGAAGAGATTAAAGATGAAGATATCACTGTGCATTATGCCGATCTTGATTACACCTTTATTCCATCCTTTAGCGCCCTAAATATTTTGAATGACAGTAATATGCATTGGAATACGGATATTTCGAAGTGGAAAATAGCCTGTAACAAGTTGACCAACTTCGACAATGTTTTTGCACCAGATAGAAATCAGTTTCATATGCAGCTAACCAATAAAAGTGTGGATTGGTTGTTGGAAGAAATTGAAAAAGGAAAGCCGGGTTGCAGTTCATTTTGCGCTGAAGAAGATGACTTCCCAGATAATATTTGCGCAGGAATAACGGAAGATTTTAGCTTAAAGAACCTCCCTTCCAAAGGCTTATCTGGAATTACTTGGTATACAACGGATGGCAACTTAAGCTTGGTTGGTGGTCAGAATACTTCCAACGCAAAGTTCAAGGCGCAAAATAATGCTCGGGGTCAAAAGGTAGATGTTTATTCCTTGTTGCATAACAGCTGTGGAGCAAATCAACTCATCAGTCATACCATTCGTGTGCCGCTTAACAAATTCATAGTTGAGGGAGAAGCCGAATTATGCAGTGGCTTTGTGGGCACGTATACGGCCTCTGCCAATGGGCCTATCCAAGATGTTCACTGGTATTTCTCGGATGTAAATGGAAGTTATTACTCGGCATCTCCGTATAGTAATGTTACGTTTCCAACCAACTCAAATGCATTCAGTCATGATTTGGAAACAACTACTACGTTTTCGGGCAGCCGATTCGGGAATTACAACCTACAAGTGGAAGGAACCAATTATTGCAGTGAAGAAATTGAAGGAACGCTTCCAATATCCATCGTGCCTCGTAGTACTTGCATCAAACAAAAGATGGATGACGAAATCGCTGAAAACGTGTTGATTGTTTCACCCAATCCGAGTTCAAGTTTTTGGAGCCTTAGTATAGCTGATCAAGATGACCACCAGATAGGGTCGGTTAAAATGATCAACATGGCAGGCTCGGTAATTTTCGAACAAGGTGAAATCGATCAAGCAACTTTTGACCTCGACGGTAGTAATTTTCCGACGGGAATGTATTATCTTTGGATTGAAACCAAACAAGGAAACGTGTATACACGCAAACTTCTTAAAGAATAAACCTATGAAAAATCTAATCGTATTAATTGTGAGCTGTTCCCTGCTTTTTACCCAATCCTGTAAAGACAAAGACTTAAGCGTTGAGCCCAGTCTACCTCAATTTACCCGAGACGGTAGGAACACCTTCGGATGTTATGTAAACGGAGCGCCGTTTATAGCAGATAATTATCATTTAGGATGGGGAGATCAAACTGCAACGAGTGCTTATTTATTTGATGATGATGTTTTAAAAATATCAGTTATTGATCTTGAAATGGACAAAAGTGCTATTCTTTTGGAATCTAAAATAAAAAGAGAAATCGGACATTATGAATTGACTACAGATACGTCATCGATTTTAACTCAATTTATTGACTTTTCGCATCTAGGAGGAAGGACTTATTATGTTCCATCTGACCTTCCTGGAATTATCAAAATTACAAGACTAACCCAGGATATCGTTTCTGGTACGTTTGAATTTATAGGAGTAAGTTCAGCTGGAGATACAGTTCAAATTACTGATGGGCGTTTTGACATTGAACTAAAAAAGTTCTAGTTGTCGCCAATAAGATTTCAAAGTGAGCGGTTAACCCGCTCACTTTTTCATAAACCAAACCAAAAATACCATCATGAAAATTAAACAAATTATCACGGCCGTGCTGTGTGCTTTTTTATTCGGAGCATGTGTCAGCAAAACAGAAACTCCAGAACCCTCCCTTCCTCAATTTACTCGAGATGGAAAAAACACCTTGGGTTGCTATGTAAATGGAGAAATGTTTATTGCAGATTATTACCACACTGGTTGGGGCACAGGCTACTCAATTGAGGCAACTTTATCTACTGAAAATGAATTACGCATATATGCGACTGATTTAGAAATGGACAAAGGACATATAGATTTAAGCGTTGTATTTAAAGATACAATAGGCTTGTATCGACTATTTTATAACTCGGGAACCCCTTCTACAAAATTTATTGACAATAGTTTTGTTGGAGGCCGCAGTTATCGCGTGGATAAAGGCAATCCAGGAGAATTGACAATCACTCGAATTACGGATGAATTCGTTTCTGGAACATTCAAATTCACAGGGGTCAGTCAGGAAGGGGATACCGTTAGAATAACCGATGGACGTTTCGACGTCCGTTTT
>JBLHHI010000123.1:0-9433 GCA_047614125.1 Bacteroidia bacterium
TATGATGCGACTGCCCGGCACTTTCTTCCACAGCCTTCACCACATCGTCTTCCAGAGGCGAAGTCGTGGGATCTCCTCATGAATTAACAACGAATGTTGAGCACTTTCAGACCATTCAGCAGGAGATCCTTCGCTATAAATATCTTGCTTTTAATGAACAGCGTTCTCGCTTAGGATCGATTTCTCTGGATGACGCTCGTTGATGATGCGACTGCCCGGCACTTTCTTCCACAGCCTTCACCACATCGTCTTCCAGAGGCGAAGCTGTGGGATCTCCTCATGAATCCAACAATTAATAATCGAACTCATCTTCAATCAAAGGAAACAAGTCTTCCCAGAACGGATTGGCTTCTTCAATCAGCGCTAGTTTAAATGCCCGGCTCTTTCCTTTAATGAATTTCTCATGCTCAATGGCTTCAACTATGAACGGAAATGCAACAAAATAGACCAGTTTATGCACCCGATACCTTGCGGTAAAACTGAATGGATATTTTTTACTTTTATGCTGTTTTATTCGCTTCACCAACTGGCTGGTAACCCCAGTATATAATACCCGATTGTACATATTGGTAAGGATGTAGACCCATCCCCCTTTTGAATTTATCATGATTTATTTGGTTTGGTTCCATCAAAGTTATTGCAATTACTTCAGTTGTGAAAGAGTACCTACTTTAGCATTTATTCTTGCAATGCTCTAACGTGAAAAAATCCCCTACAAACCACCTTCTACCCATACCAAAACATGGCCATCGAAAAGTTCATAATGCACCAGATAAGTTACCACTTCATGCTTCGAAAATTCAACATCAAATTGATTTTCAGCATTGCGAAGTGATGAAATAACACGCATATGCTGCGCAAAATCCACCGCTCTTTTGCCGTAACTTTTATATACCGCCTCTTTGGCGCTCCAAATCAAAAAGAGGTCCTCCAACCGATTGTTGGATGATATTAAATCGTGTTCTGAAGTGTGTAAAAATCGATTGGCAATGCGCTCTATTCGAGGAGTAACTTCTTCAATATCAATACCTACGTGGCTGGGTCCCGTCATGGCTGCGGCAAATGAATTGCAATGGCTTAGTGATATGTGTTCCTTTTGAATCTCGGTTAAGGCATGCGGTTTTCCATGATGATCTTTGTCGATGCGATGATGGCTTGGCAAAACGGTTTTGAGCGCGGCTCGGGCTGCCAGCCATTGCAAACTTCGTTGTTCGTGTACAATGTTTTGATAGTCTTTCGTATCTTGAAGTTGCGTAAATTGCTCTAAGTCCAACAACGATTCAGCAATTTGCCAAACGGCAATCTTGCTTCCATTCTTAGTGGTTATTTCCTTAAATATTGGCACGCGGTTTCAAAGGTACGTGGTTTAAATGGGAAACATCCAACCAATACAAACCCACAATTTATGCCCATTGGTTGCTGTGCTGACAGAAATGAATTTATTTCGTGGAGCCTAAAAATTAAGGACTATGATATTAAGCGACAAACGGATTCTGGAAGAAATCGAAAAGGGAACCATTCTCATTGAACCGTATCGCGAGGATTGCCTCGGTACCAATTCGTACGATGTACACCTGGGCAAGTGGCTGGCTACCTACGACAGTCGGGTTCTGGATTCGAAAGCACACAATACTATTAAACATTTCGAAATACCGGAAGAAGGCTTTGTGCTGCAACCTGGAACGCTTTACTTGGGCGTAACCGAAGAATATACCGAAACCCATGCCCACGTTCCTTTTCTGGAAGGCAAGTCGAGTACGGGCCGTTTAGGCATCGACATCCACGCTACCGCGGGCAAAGGAGATGTTGGCTTTTGCAATACTTGGACCTTAGAAATATCGTGCGCACAATCCGTACGTATTTACAAAGGAATGCCCATTGGGCAACTCATTTACTTTGTGGTTGAGGGCGAAATTGGTATGATGTACAACAAAAAAGCGAATGCGAAATACAACAATAGAACCATCAAGCCTGTAGAGAGCATGATGTGGAAGAATCGGTTTTAGACAACTAGTTTTTGGGTTTTTCTGTTTATAGTTTATGGTTGGATTCCGTTAACCTTGAACTCTGTTTTACGAGGTTTGAAAATGCATGACACCACTAGTTGATGCATTCAAAAATCATATTAGCCGATACCAAGCGATCCTTCTAAGCGCAGCTTAGAAGGATCCCGAAACCAGAAACCCAAAACCGAGCAACCCCAATGTCGTTTCCTTTATTGGGCCAACTTCGTAACCTTATCAATCACGTCCAACGGATCTACATCACCAAAAAGATTGAGATTTAGCATAAAGGTAATGCGTTGTCCAAAGTTTTTGATCTTTAGAAAGTCCTGTGTTTCAGTAATAAAGCTCGAAGTAACCAACGGCATGTAAATTTCGAATATTGAGGGGATTACGTCAATTTGCAATCCGCCCGAATATCCAAATTTATCGCCCGTATCATTATTTGCAGTCGACTCTATATCTTGGAAGGTAAACAAATCTAAATACACTTTTAACGGTAATTTGCCCGGCAAACCCGATTTAAAGTTGGCGGAGGCTACCCATCCAGAAATATTTCCAAAATTACCACGCAATTTCTGATACATGTCGGTAGGGGTAATTTGGTTGGCAAATAAACCTTCATCCGCATTTCTGCCCATTACGGTTTGGCTAAAAGTATAATCATACCTTCCTGATTGCGAGCCAATTCGATACTGATAATTTCCGTTGTTTGGTTTATTCAAATACGTGCCAAAAAAGAAGCGCATATCCAATCCTTTGTTTTTTAAGGAATAGGTAATGCGTTTATTGTATTCGAAAGTAAATCGAATAAAAGTATCTCGTTCAATAAATTCACTTACCGCCTTTAATGCGGTATCGTATTTGTTAATGCCATTTTTGGTCATGCCCAATTGCAATCCAATTTTGTAGCTGCTTGGGTTTATGGATTTCTTATTTTTTTGTTCAAACCATAGATCGTAAAACTGATCGGTCATTTCTTGGTCCACACTCCTCCTTCCCAATTGCGTTATGGTATCATAGGCTAAACTTTGTATGGCACCAGCTTCGTCGTATTGCGGACTAAACGCGGTGATGGTGGGTCTAAATACAAGCTCGGCGGTTTTATGGAAACGCTTATCAGGGTTTCTAAACTCAAACTTGACAAAAGGTGCTATTCTGTTGTATGTGAATAGATTTGGATTATGTGAAAAAGGTGAAAAAGCAAATCGAGCACTTTTGGCGCCAATGTGCAAACCGCTAAAAGTGTTGTTGAAATATTTATGAAAGGCAAAATTTAAATACCCGTTTACATCACCAGTTTCACTGCTAAAGAGTGGCGCCGCTGTGAAGTCAAACTTCTTTACGTTAAATGCCTTATTTGTAATTCGTGCGCCAATCATGAACTTGTTGTAGCAATTCCAACCAATTATAGGAGATACCAAAAGGTTCGTACTGTTGGGGTCGCTAAAGGGGTTTCCGGCGCTGAACTTTATGGGTTCTACGGTTTTAAATGCTCCATATTTACGTATGGTATTATTTTGCCGATTGGTTTCAACCAGCAATTCTCTCGGGTCGAGTTTTATCAAATCGAATGCGAGATCGTTTGGATGAGAAATGAGGGTTTCTCCAGCATGACCTTCAAACCAAACCTCTTTTACCAAGTTTCCATCCAGAAAATATCCAAGGCTATAAGGTACCGAAAGTCCACCTTTGTTCACTACTTTAACATCCCAAGTATTGATGCCAATGAGCGCATAATCAACATGCAACTCACTTTGAATCACACCTTCAAAAAACCAGCCCAAATCTCGTTTCGAAGTCTCCTCAAAAACGCGGCGAATATCGCCAGGAAGTGGATGTTTAAATTTCCATTGATCAAAGTAATTTTGAAAGCACTGATCCATCACTTCTGATCCCAAGTAAGCACCTAGATGTTTGAAAACATGAGCGCCTTTGCCGTAAACCATATATCCATAATTGCCCGATTCAAGCAATTTTGATTCTTCACCAATGGCCTGATGTATTTCGCGCTGTTCGATGTATTCGGCCAGTGCAAGTAAGATTTGGTCATTGCCAAACTTTAGCGCTTGTTTTTCGTTTAAGTTGGCCACATTTTTGGAACTTGGGTTTAGGGCTTCCCCTTCAAAATACGTGTTAATCGACTCGTCCATCCACGGATACATACGCTCGTTGCTGCCAATAATTCCGTAAAACCAATTGTGACCTACCTCATGTACAATTACTCCCTCTTCTAAATCATTAACAACCGTAATCATAGGATATTCCATACCACCCCCTGCTTTAAGCGAGCCCTTAACTACGGTGCAATGTGCATACGGATAGTAGCCAGTATGGTCGGAATAGTATTGCAGGGCTTTGTGAATGAACCCTGTGGCTTTAATAACAGGATCGGAAGCGTACACATAGGTAGTAACAACTTGTCCGTTTTTTAACTTGACATCGCTTTTCTCAACATTAAAGGTCTTGCTGGCAAACCAGGCAAAGTCGTGCACATTGTCTTGTATGAACGTTATGGTTTTGGTTCGGCCGGAACTTGGAATCTTTTCGGTTGGATCAATGGGAATTTTAATTCGTTGATTAATAAAATCGATTTCCTCTTGCTCTTGTAATGCTCCTGTAGCCGCAACCAGATAGTTTTTGGGTAAGGTTATTTTAACCTCAAATCGGCCAAATTCAGAATAGAACTCGCCTTGATCAAGGTAAGGCATTGGATTCCAGCCGTTTATGTCGTATACCGCAGGTTTTGGATACCATTGTGTTATCTGATAATTCTGCTCAACATGTCCAAATCGAGAAAAATCTGCGGAAATTTTCACGTGAAATGGGGTAACAATTTCGACGGTTTGTCCTGGTTTTATGGGAGTTGTTAACTTCAAAACACAGATATCCGGCTGGTTTTCGAGATAGGCGTGGGTGGTAACTATGCCATCAACCGCAAAGCGCAGGCCATCAATGTAACCACGCTGATCTTCTTTGGCAAAGTAAAACGAAGTATTGCCATTTAATCGTTGTTGGATGGCAAAGTCGGTTGTGTTATCTTTATATGCATTGGGCCAAAGGTGAAAATAGACCTCCTTTAATTCATTGGGCGAGTGGTTGGTGTATTCATATTTACCAACACCATCTAAGCTGTTGTTTTCATCGTTTAGCGTTACGTCTAAGTAATAATCTACTTTTTGTTGCCAGCTTGCTTGATTTGTTTTAAGCTGGGCATTGACAGCACAAGCAAAAAATAAGCCGATGGTAAAGGTTGCTAAATGTCGATGAAAGTATTCTTGCATTGCATTGTTATTTTGCTTGCAAAATTGTGTAATTATGCCCACAACATGCACATTATTATTTCCCTTTTAGCTAGCTTTGCCTTAAATATTGGGCAATATGGACGAAGAGGATTTTTCAGACCTTGATTTGTCTGAATTGATCAGACGTTTTGAGGCGGACAATCGCTCAGGAAATTTTGGATACTACGATGGTGATGACTTACTGGACATAGTAGAGTATTTTCTGGATCGAATTGACTACAAAAAGGCTATGCAGGTTTGTGACCTGGCAATTGGTCAACACCCCTATAATGGGGCATTTTTATCAAAAAAGGCACACGTACTTACCTTTCTTGATCAACTTACGGAAGCCGAGAACGTGTTACAGGTGGCCTTAGATCTTGAGCCAAATAATCCGGAATACATGATGCAACTTTCTGGTATTCTTGAACTTACCGGAAAACCGATTGAAGCGCTGGGCTTTTTGGAGCAGGCCATTGATTTTGGCGCACCTAAAGAAGACGTGCTGGTTGCAAAAATGTTTGTGTACTATAACATTGGCAACTTTACGATGGCCTTACAGATGATCGAGTCGATCTATTCGGAGGTGATTGAAGAAGATCGATTGATCTTGGAAACGCACTTCTGCATTCAGCTAATGGAATGCTATTCAGATGGAATTCGGATTTTTGAGGCGTATACCAATCTTGACCCTTACAATGAAATAGTTTGGCAACACTTAGGGCAACTGCAAATGTGCATTGGGTTGCACGAAGACGCTCTAAATTCGTTTGATTTATCATTAGCCATTGACGAAGATTATGCGGACGCCCATATTGAGCGCGCTCATAGCTTGATGGAATTGGAAAATTACTCGGAAGCTGCAAAATCTTTTGAGCGTTTTGTGGATTTAGAAGGTGAAAGCAGCCTGGTTTTGTGCTTGTTAGCAGATTGTTTCCGGTTGATGGGAATGAATACTCGGGCACGACTAACCTACCGCCGCGCGTTAAAGGAAAACCCAAAAAGTTTGGAGGCATGGCACGGTTTGGGCAAAGTGAGCATGCTTGAGCAAAAGCATGCGGAAGCCCTCGAACTCTTAACTAAAGCACATAAAATAGATCAAACCGACGAAGATGTAATTTTTGATCTCATGCAAAGTGAAGTGAATTTGGAGATGTACGAAATGGCGTTAGAGCGGCTTAACCTGCTTACCAACTTGGCTCCTCATAGCGTAGGTATTTGGCTGGTAATGGCAACCATTCATCATGAACAGTATGAAGATACCTCCAAAGCAATTGAAATTTTGCATGAAGCACTTGCTCTAAACGACGGCAATGCAGAATTAACCTATAAATTAGCAGCGTATTACTTCTGTTCAGGAGAGTCTGACTTTGCCTATAACTTACTGCAGGCGGCATTAATGACAGATTTCGACAGCCATTATTTAATATACGAAGATGCACCCTTCTTAAATCGTGTGCGAGCAGTGCAAGACATCATCGACCTGTATAAAAAGAAATAAAACCAGGCTAAAAAATAATCTAGAAAATCAAATACAAAAAAAAATACAGAAGTTTATGGATCACACGTATAATTACCAACTACCAAACCTACCAAACCGAACCAGCAAGCCAAGAGATATGGGAATGACTATGGTTATGGACAAGGGCTTAAGCATCCGAGAGGCAGAAGATTTTCTTGAAACCACGGAAGGATATGTAGATATTATTAAACTTGGTTTTGGTACCTCAATTGTAACGCCTCGCCTTCAAGAGAAGATTAAGCTTTATCAAAGCGCGGGCATTCCGGTTTATTTTGGTGGAACCTTGTTCGAAGCCTTTGTGGTTAGAGATATGGTGGAAGATTATATGCGCTTATTGGATAAGTTTGGAATAACACATACGGAAGTAAGCGATGGATCCATCGAAATTGGTCAAGACGAGAAGTGTGGTTACATACGTAAAATGGCCAAGGAGTACGTTGTTCTAAGTGAGGTAGGTTCGAAAGACGCCGACAAGATTATTCCTCCATATAAGTGGATTGCCATGATGAAAGCCGAATTGGAAGCGGGCGCTTGGAAAGTTATTGCCGAAGCTCGAGAGAGTGGTACGGTTGGTATTTTTAGAAAGTCGGGTGAGGTACGTTCCGGTTTAGTTGAAGAGATTCTAACGCAAATTCCTCAAGAAAAAATCCTTTGGGAAGCACCTCAAAAGGTTCAGCAAGTTTGGTTTATTGAATTGTATGGATCTAACGTGAGTCTCGGAAACATTGCTCCAAATGAAGTAATTCCGTTGGAAACGCTTCGAATAGGTTTACGAGGGGATACCTTTAATTTGTTTTTATAGTGCTCTTTTAACCGTCTATTTAATTTAGCTTAGTGACTGTGGCATGGTAATTGTTTTACTTTTGAACAAGTAAGCAGTTAAAAATCCACTATGAAACTAATTCTCACTTTTTTAATAATAATTTCTACTTCCTTAACGGCTTTTGCACAGTGGGAACTGGGTTTTGGATACACTGGTTCTACACCCGTTGATCGCTTTTGTGAGAGCTCTTACAAGTATGGAAATGGCTTGTTTTTCAATCTGACTACATCTTCGATTCTGCCTAAAAATCAGCCCTTTAAGTTGCAATTTGGTATGTATTTTGATCATTTTAATGCCGGCACGAAACGCATGGATATTCTTCTTGCGGAGCCCATTAATGAAGATGGAAAGGCCATATTTCACAATAAGAGTAGTGGACAGCATTATTTAGCCAGATTTGGATATGAGGCAAGCCCCAAGGTTACAGTCTTTACAGACTTTATTATCGGAAGAAGAAAATTTTACTCGCAGTTGGTAACCGGAGTTAAAGGGTTTTCATCCGAATACGAGGATAATTATCTGGATACTTTTAAAAGCCCAACCTTCCGATATGGCATTGGTATGGGGGTTCGATACTCCATAGGTAAATCCTTTGGTATAGAATTCCGAGCAGATTATACAAGAGGTAATAAGGCGGAATACTATAAACTGGATGATATTACCAAGACGGATGATGTTATTGAGTGGGAAAACGAAAAATGGGCGTATACCGACTTGTTCATTGCATCTGTTTCCTTGAATTGGAAGTTGTTTGCGTCGCACTCTTCAGGTTCAAGAACAACAAACCGCGTTCGCCCAAGTCCAGGTCCTCCAGTTTATAGACCTACTCCAACCAGAACAACAACTCAAACCACAGATACTCGAACGAAGACACGAACGCGAACCAAAACAACTCCTCCGCCAGCCAAAAAGAAGGTAGTTCCCGCCACAAAAATTAAACAGAAAGAGGAAAAGAAAGACGACAAAATTAACTGGTAACATCTTGCTTTGCTTGCTTTTTGCGCAAATCCAAGATTATCCATAAGATCCACATACTAGATATAGTGGCAAATAAGCACCAGATTGATAGGGTTCTATCGCTAATGTTAAGCTTGGTGAACAAGTAAACAACCAAATTCACTGCACCTAAAACCCAAACTTTCTTTATTCTTGAAATAAGGGTAGGTAGGATGGTTACAGCCAGATACAACAAGCCAAAATGGTTGTAAAGACTTGTTAATGTCAAAGTTGTAAACGATGCTGCAATCGAGTATCTCGGCTTTCACACCAATAAATGTAATAACATACTCCAGCAGCAAGCTGGTAGCTCCTCCAATAAATGTAATAACCAGCAGAGTTTTTTTTCTTGGCTCATCTTTTTCTAGCAGCCAGATGCAGAACGGTGTGAAGAATGGCCAGAGACCACCCAGGTAAAAAACAAAAATCCGGTAGATACTGGTGCTGTAAAGTGTTCCGTGCTGGGATAGAGCTTAGACAACCAAACGAAGCCTTCGCAAAACTGTTGAATCCCAAAGAAAAGGGGAATTAAGGCGAGAACCTTGGTCGGTTGATTAAAAACCTGAGTTCGATTAATCCTTGCGGTTCAGAACGCTTGTCAATAGTGAGATGCGAATAAAAATTGTGAAAAAATAGCGGGCTATTTTGAACGATTTTTATGAAGTAGATTGCTGTTGACAAGTGGAAATGAGAAATTTGCTTTTTAATAAAGCCGCATAGTCTTCATTATCCGTTCTTGGTTTACCCCGGTAAACCTACAAACATGACGCTTCGACTATACAATTTTATAAAAATCTGAACCTGC
>JBLHHI010000124.1:0-9394 GCA_047614125.1 Bacteroidia bacterium
TATCCGGGGGAGTGGATTCTTCGGTAGCGGCTGCCTTATTGCTCGAACAAGGGCATGAGGTTATTGGCATTTTCATGAAGAATTGGCACGACACAGATGTAACCATTTCGGATGATTGTCCGTGGGAGGAAGACAGCAAGGACGCGCTCTTAGTTGCTGAAAAACTGGGTATTTCATTTCAAACCATCGATTTAAGCGCCGAATATAAAAACCGCATTGTTGATTATATGTTTGATGAATATGGACGTGGAAGAACCCCAAATCCTGATGTGTTGTGCAACCGGGAAATCAAGTTTGACGTGTTTTTGGAAACGGCACTAAAGCTTGGGGCCGACTTTGTAGCCACCGGGCATTATTGCCGAAAGCGCAAAATGGTTGATGACCCAGGAGCAATTGAATATCAGTTGGTTGCCGGAGCAGATTTGAACAAGGATCAAAGCTATTTCTTATGCCAAATTAATCAATATCAACTTTCCAAGGCGCTTTTTCCGATTGGTCATTTAACAAAACCAGAAGTTCGAGAATTGGCAACAAAGTATGATTTAATTACCGCGGGGAAAAGAGATTCTCAAGGCCTTTGCTTTATCGGGAAGGTTCGATTGCCCGATTTTTTACAACAACAATTGAAGCCTAAGGAGGGTAAGATTATTGAAATTTTGGATGATAGCCCAATGTACGATTTCAGTACAACTGAGCAATTGGAGAAATTGGCTGCGCCAATTACGTATATGCCAACCGACGGAACCGAAGTAGGGAAACATCAAGGAGCGCAGTTTTATACCATTGGGCAGCGCAAGGGCTTGCGCGTTGGTGGTAAGCCAGAACCCTTGTTTGTGTTGGCTACAAATGTTAACGACAATTTGATTTACGTTGGCATGGGCGATGACCATCCGGGTTTAAAAAGAACCGCCTTATTTGTATCTGCAAAGGAGGTGCATTGGGTAAACCCGTTGCGAACATTGCAGACTGGAGAGCAGGCTCAATACCAGTGTAGGATACGATACCGTCAACCCTTACAAAAAGCCACTTTAATTTGCACCGACAAAGGTGTATTCGTTCAATTTTATGAGGCACAAAAAGCCATTGCAGCCGGGCAATTCGTTGCTTGGTACGATCAAGATGTTTTGGTTGGAAGCGGCGTGATTAACGCTTAAAGAAGAAATAAAAGGGCGTCGACTTTGAAAAATCCCATGTTATAAAGGATTTGGCCTTCGACACATCGCAACCTTCCCCCGTTCGAACATCGTCCTCTTTTCACATGCGTGAATGGGGCCTGGTTTTGAATAGCCGGTCAAGCCGTTAATGTAAAAGTGTTGAATTTTTCAATTAATCTCAACGCCCTATTTCAAATATAACATAATAATCAACCCCATTTATAAACCGAATGGGATAATTTTACATGATTTTTTACGGCATGCGCAACGAGCAGACTATAAGCATCTTACTTCCCTTTAAGAATGAGACTCGATACCTAGAAGAATGTCTTACTTCCATTGTAAATCAAAGTTTTTTGCGCTGGGAGCTCATTGCTATTGATGACGAATCGACTGACGATAGCTTCGAAATTGCAACGCGGTTTGCCAACCTCGACCAACGAATTAAAGTGTATAAGAACCTCGGGAGTGGAGTGATTGACGCGTTAAAAATGGCCCATCATAAATCAACCGGAGCTTGGCTGAGTAGAATGGATGCGGATGATATAAAAACCCCCAATAATTTAGAACAATTGATGGCCATTAAGGGCAAAGGAGTTTTGGGGATTGGTTTGGTGAAATACTTCCGGGAGGATGGTTTGTCTGAAGGGTATGCGCGTTATGAAGTATGGATAAACGAAGTTACCAAGGCAGAACGAACGTGGGCAGAAGTGTATAAAGAATGTGTTGTTCCATCGCCGTGTTGGGTTGCACATTATGCTGATTTTGAGCGAGTTGGGGGCTTTGACTCCATATATTATCCAGAAGACTATGATCTTTGTTTTCGGTTTTATAAAGGCGAGTTGAAAGTTCGTTCTACGGCCGACGTAATTCATTTGTGGCGAGATCATGCCATTCGTACAACTCGGGTTTCGGAACACTATCTTGATAATCGGTTTACGGCGTTAAAGGTGAAATACTTCGCTGAAATTGATTTTAACTCTGCATCAGAACTGGTATTATGGGGCGCTGGAGGAAGAGCTAAAACCATTGCAAAGTATTTAAATGAGCACAAGCTTCCTTTTCGTTGGATTACCAATAATTCCAAAAAAATGGGTCGAGATATTTATGGAGTCATTTTAGAATCGAGTGATGACTTTTGTTTCATCAACAAACAATGTATTGTGGGCGTTGGAGATTTACTTGGACAAGAGGAGATCAGAAATCAGCTCGGCGAAAATACCGGCCAGGTGTTTTGGTTTTGTTAAGCCGTTTCCAACTCAAAAACTGTGATTTCTGGCCATATACCTAAACGACCGGGAAAGCCCAAATATCCAAAACCTCGGTTCACATAGAGTTGTTGTTCGCCTTCTGTATACAGCCCCGCCCATTCATTGTAAAAGTACTTAATTGGACTCCACTTAAATCCGGCGGTTTCCAGGCCAAACTGCATTCCGTGTGTGTGGCCACTAAAGGTTACATCAATTTCAGGATAGTCTTTAAGTACCTCCCCTTTCCAATGGCTTGGATCGTGTGAAAGCAAGAGTTTAACCGGCACATCCTCCATATTATGAAGCGCCTTTTTCATGTTGCCGTATTTCTTAAAGTGCATTTTGTTGCCCCAGTTTTCGATGCCTACAATACCAAGCTTTTCACCATTTTTAGTAATGACACGGTGCTCATTATTTAGCAGATCCCAACCCAGCTTACCGTGCACCTGCGTGAGTTTTTCGATGTTGTTTGCCAAGTCGCGTTCGGAGTTAAACCCAGCAACGTATTCGCCATAATCGTGATTACCTAAAACAGAAAACACACCCAACGGAGCGGATATTTTGCCAAAAACATCCAAGTAGTCATCCATCTCTTCGGCTACATTATTAACCAAGTCGCCCGTAAAAAAAACCAAATCCGCTTCTTCTTTTAAAATCATATTAACTCCCCGCTCCACTTCCTTCTTGCTCCAAAAGCTTCCGCTGTGAATATCACTTATTTGCAAGAGTTTTAGTCCCGCAAAGGAGGCCGGTAAGTTGTTGATTTTTAATTTTTTACGAATTACTCGATAGCGGTGCGAGCCTTTAGAAACACCGTAGGTCATTGCCCCTAGAAATGAAGTTGCAACTAAGGCCCCGGTTTTAACAATGAAACTATGCCGAGAAATTCCATTCTCTGAAGCAGTTTGATTTTTAGAAAAATATCCACCAATCCAACGAACCAAGCGTGTAAAATCATCGATGCCTAAAAACACGGCCCAGAACAACTTAGCAACAAAAAGAACAAAAACCATCGACATGATGAGTCTTGGTGCCATGGATGTTGCGCCAAACGACATTTGAGAAATGGCGTATAAAAAGCTTATAAGACTTGTGGCAGTTAGCAGCCAATAGCCAACTTTAAAAATACTTTGAGTTTTGAGCGCCCAGTTCCCAATTAAATTTTTATATCCCTGAAATACATAGTAATCCAAGGCGAGCATAATGGCCAATACAATTAAGGGAAATAAAGATCTCTGCATTTATAGGGTAAATAGGTAGTACGAAATAGGCTTTAAATTGTTCATTACACTTAAATTTATTAACCAATTAACAACGAAAAACGCAAAGGTTGGTTTAAAGTTTTGCAGCAGCTTGCTTTAAACCTGATTTCGATTAATATTTTGAATTCAGAACGCTTGTGAACAGTGAGTTTCGAGTGAAAATTGCGAAGACTGGGCGGGTCCTTTCGAGTAATTTTTACGATGAAAATCGCTTTTCACAAGTGTAAAGCGGACTTTTGTATATAAAACCCAATTAGCTTCGTTGAAATCAGTCGGTTTATAAATATAAACCTTCCTGTTTTCGCCTCACTACTTGGCCTCTATCCAAATCTGAATTTTAAAAGATTAATCGAACTCAGGTTTTAATTTGGATATACTTTAAAGAACACAGATTTGTCTACTAACAAACATTTTTTATTAGTGTGACAAACAAAAAAGGGGATAACTGGGTTAAGAGACGCAAACTGTATGTACATACACGTACTTTTGTAATATGGGAATTGAACACGACATAAAACAGAAAGCGTTTCAAACAGAATACCAAAAGGTTTTTATCAATGTAGCCTATACCAACAGCTACCTGACCACTATGATGAACACTTTTTTAAAGAAGTACGACGTGTCCATGCAGCAATACAACGTTCTTCGAATTGCACGAGGACAACATCCAAACCCAACTACCGTGAGCATGATTACCGATCGGATGATTGATAAGATGTCGAACGCTTCAAGATTGGTCGACAAATTGCAATTGAAAGAATTGTTGGAAAGGAAACAATGCAGCTCCGACAAGCGTCAGGTTGATGTACACATTACGACAAGAGGATTAGAACTTTTAAATGAAATAGATCAATTCATGTCGGAATTTGAAGCTCAACTTTCTCATGTGAGCTTAGAACGAGCAGCACTTTTGAACGACATTTTAGACGAAATTAGAAACAACATTAATACAAAAACAGAATGGAAAAAAGAAACATGATTTTAGGATTGCTAGCCGTAGTAAGTGCTGGTTTATTAAGTTTTACCGTTGCAACCACTGCAGATACCTATACTGCAAATGCCAAAGAATCAAAATTGGTTTGGAAAGGATTTAAGGTTGGCGGACAACACGAAGGAACCCTTGCTCTAAAAAGCGGCAGCTTTACGGTAGACAATGGTTTAATTACCGCGGGAAGCTTTGAAATTGACATGACAACACTGAAAGTTACGGATTCTGAAAGCAAAAAATTATACAACCATTTGGTTAGCAAGGACTTTTTTGACACCGAAAGTCATAAAGCAGCTAAGCTGGAGATTACGGGAAGCACTAAAAACGAAGCAGGTGATCTGGATGTAACCGGAAACCTAACTATAAAGGGTGTTACGAATCCAATCAGTTTTGAAGCGAAAAACTCTGCTAAAACAACAAACGTGGTCATTTACACAGCAAAAATTGAAGTAGATCGTACCAAATATGGGATTACCTATAAGTCGAGCGCGGTAGGTGATGCGTTTATCAATGACGAGTTTGCACTAGTAGTTTCAATTACCGGCTTAAAAAATAAATAAAACCTTTTTACATCTATACAATTTGATGAAGAGGCTTTCCTTGTTTGTGAGGAGGGCCTTTTTTTGCTCCAAACCTTTAGGCTAGCTTTTATAATTTGATAATAACCTGAGTTCGATTAATCTTTTAAGATTCAGGTTTATACAAAAGCTCGCATTTCACTTGTGAAAAGCGATTTTCATCGTAAAAATTACTCGAAAGGGCCCGCCCTGTCTTCGCAATTTTTACTCGAAATTCACTGTCCTCAAGCGTTCTGAATTCAAAATATGAATAGAAATCAGGTTAATAAAGTGTACGCTATCAACCTTTTTTAGCTTCGGCAAACAATTCTTCTATGGAATTAATCGAAACGGAATGATATCCTTTTTTAGCAATGGCAAATACGTCTTTTGCCCAAGCCCTTCCCTCGGTGGTTTTAATGAGTTCGGAATAAATGGGTGTTAAAAATTTACGTCGCCCAACACGTACTAAAAATTCTTTCATATTGGGGTAAGCCGGCTGGTAGTTTACTGGAATGCATTTTTGAAACCAATCGCATAAAATTTCACTGTTGCCACTGTTTGAAAGTTTAAAGGTTTGGTCAAGATCAGTCACTTGCTGCACATTTAACACACCCAAGCCTCGTAAAAAATACAACCAGTGGTGGGCCGTCCAAGCTGACGTGTCAAGTTCTGGTGCTGTTGAAGCTCCTTTTTTAAAGCGTTGGATTTGCACTTCTACTCGATCCAGTTCTGAAGATTCTGGCATTTTAACGTTGGATGGCAATCCGGGGCCATACGCCCATGCCGAGGGATCTATGGCCGCGTATAGCGCACTGTCTCCTTTCAACAAGTTCTGATCTAAATATCCTAAAAAGCGCTTTGTATTCATTGCTTTAAACTTGTTTACGTCGAAATATGTTTTTAAAAAATCATCAAACGCGGGTCTTCCAACGTTTCGTTCGATGGTTTGCAAAAAGAATCGGCCTTTTTCATAGGCAATGTCCGTCAAGCCGTCGTCTGGGTTTTTGCCTTTTAAATCTAAGTATAAGTGCGTGTCTTCAATCCGTCCTTCGGCCGTTAATTTGGCAATGGTTCTTTGTAAATCACCCATGCCCAATTTGGTTTGCATTTCGGAATACGCCACCCCAAATATTTTTTCCATGATGCGTTGTTCGAAATAGACCGTAAAACCTTCGTTTAACCAGAAATCATCCCACGTTTCATTGGTTACTAAATTACCCGACCAAGAATGTGCTAGCTCGTGCGCAATTAAGGCCACCAACGATCGATCACCGGCAAGAATGGTGGGAGTTGCAAATGTTAAACGAGGATTTTCCATACCACCAAATGGAAAGCTGGGTGGAAGGATTACTACATCGTATTTACCCCAAGCGTAAGGGCCATAGAGCGCTGCAGCGCTGTCAATCATACGTTGCATGTCTGCAAATTCCCATGCTGCAGATTTTACCGTTGTAGGTTCGGCAAATACGCCACAATCTTGGCCAAGTGATATGTATTCTAAATCGCCAACCGTTAAAGCTAAGAGGTAAGATGAGATCGGTTGATCCATCTTAAAGGTGTATTTACCATCGGCCGTTTTCTCTGTTCCATTTTCGGCACTCATTAAGGCCAACAAACCGGGTGGAACAGAAATCTTAGCATCGTAGGTGAATTTTACACCAGGGCTATCTTGACAAGGAACCCAAGTTCGGGCCAAGATTGCTTGCGATTGGGTAAACATAAAAGGGTGCTTACCGCCATCGGTTTGTTGAGCGGTTAACCACATTATGGCTTCTGCATCCGGTTTTGTTTCGTAATAGATTGTTAGCTCATCTTCATCAAGGGGGACGAATATGGCCATGTCTTGACCAAAATATTTAACACTTTCACTCAATAAGAACGATACTTCCTTACCCGATGCAAGCACAACCTTGCTAATATTAAGATTGGAAGCATCTAGGTGGAGAATCTGAGATGTGTCAACATGGAGAAGCGTATATGTTGCGCTTCCCGAAAGTACGTTCCGCTCAAAATCAACGCTTAAATCGAGCGAGATGTGTTTAATGCGTATTTGATTTGGCTTGGAAAAGGAATGATGATCTTTGGCAAGAAGCTGAATTTCATCAGCACCCGCGCCGGACTTGGCTCTATTTTTGCATCCAACATAGAGAAATGATGCGGTAAAAAGCAAAAAGGCCACTACCAAAAATGATTTATAAAACTGGGCTGAACGCATTGTTATAATAATAAGGTCTTCAAAACAAGGTATTTTTTTTTACTTAGTTTAAGTTGGCGGCTAAATAATACCAATAACACACTTTAAAAAGGAACTCGTAAATTATTAACAGTGAACACAATAAAACAACACAAGAAACGTTCAACGTCTTTAACTTACTGGGGAATTGCAAAACTCATTTATTTAAATATTTTTGCACAACTTATAAAGACTTGATGACTTCTTTAAAGCGACAAAACAATATGAATACTTGGTCTGTATCAAGCCAGTTACTTGGCACTTTGCTACTTTCTGCCGCATTAATTTTGGGGGGGGCGAACGCTACGTTTGGGCAAGATTACAACAACAACAGCGACGACTACAGCACCTACGATAACCCAGATTCAACAACTACGGATGGGTATTCATCCGAAGGATACGACTACAGCGATTACGGCAATGACTACAACCTTGGAGGATCTGAAGAAAAACCTAAGAAAAAGGTAATTTTAAAACCGTACGTTCGATTTATTCCTCCGTACGATTCTACCAGAGAACTAGTTATGTATCAAGCAGTTATCGAAATATTCGATCGCGATGGCTATGAAGTTGAGCTTGACACAATTTATTACAGAGCCCAGCAATGGTTGCAAGCGGAATACGGAAAAGACTTGAAAAAATTTATGGCGGCAGATGGCGTAAATGAAAAATCAAGTGAAATGGAGTATAAGATCCGGGTTACCGGTACGTTTGCCTGTGTAATAGAGCCCAATGAATTTACTAAGATTACCAACGGAATGGTACAATATGTGATGGAAATTCGAGTGCGCGACGGCCGATACAGATATGTATTTAAAAACTTGGTTCACATTGCTGATCCAAGACCTGGTGAGAAAGAAGGAAAGAAAACGTATTTCGAATACCTCATGAAAACCAAGGACGATGTTCGAGCGGGTGATCAGGTTTTGATTGCAGCTGATAAAAAGATTAATTCCATGATTGCGGAACTTCAAAGAGCCTGTCAAACTGCTCCGATTGAAGAAGAAGATGAGTGGTAAAGTATAACGATATTTTAAAAACCCTGCTTGAGCGGGGTTTTTTTATGCCCCATCGCTTCCAATTATAACAACAGTAGGGTTGTATAGGCAACGAATCATGGTTAAAATTCATCCATAATATAGGAATTGAATACATGTTATAAACCATGCTATATATACCTTTGTTGGCCTTTGGCACGCGGGCAAGTGATTTTTTGAATAGAAGAGTAAAAAAGGAATATTTTTGTGCACCTTAGATTGCATCACATATGATTAAGTATAAATTTTGGAATAATATTTTGGGTTGGGTGGCCTTTGCCATTGCACTCATCGTGTTTACGCTTACCGTTGAACCTTCGGTTCCCTTGTGGGATTGTGGAGAGTTCATTTCTGCATCTTTTGGCTTACAAGTTGTTCATCCACCTGGAGCGCCTCTCTTCTTATTGTTGGGTAGGTTCTTCTCGTTGTTTACATCGGATGTCAGTCAGGTTGCCTTTGCGGTTAACATGTTAAGTGTTGTTGCCAGTGCCTTAACCGTAGCGTTAACATTCTGGATTATTACACACTTGGCCTTAAAAACACTTTCCTTAAACTTGAGGGAACCTGAAATATCGATGGAGCAATCGGTTGCCGTTTATGGAGCCGCTATGGTAGGAGCATTAGCTCTTACTTTTATGGATACTTTTTGGTTTAGCGCGGTAGAAGCCGAGGTTTATGCAATTTCTTCACTGTTTACGGCACTTTCGTTTTGGGGAGTTCTCAAATGGGAAACGGCTAAAAATGATCCGAGATCTGGAAGATGGTTAATATTTATTGCCTACACCATTGGTTTAGCCATTGGATTACACCTTCTTAACTTACTAGTAATTCCTGCCGTAGTTTTATATTATTTCTTAAACCGTTATCCGGTAAATACCAAAAACATCATACGAGCCTTGCTGGTAGGGGG
>JBLHHI010000125.1:0-9100 GCA_047614125.1 Bacteroidia bacterium
AACCTGAGTTCGATTAATCCTTGCGGTTCAGAACGCTTGTCAATAGTGAGATGCGAATGAAAATTGTGAAAAAATAGCGGGCTATTTTGAACGATTTTTATGAAGTAGATTGCTGTTGCCAAGTGGAAATGAGAAATTTGCTTTTTAATAAAGCCGCATAGTCTTCATTATCCGTTCTTGGTTTACCCCGGTAAACCTACAAACATGACGCTTCGACTATACAATTTTATAAAAATCTGAACCTGCAAATATTAATCGAACTCAGGTTTGTAGCAAAATTCATCCAAGTATAATTGCAAGTATTTACCCTATATTTTATGATAAACGCCTAGTAATGTCCGCTTTACGTTTACGATTGCTATGTGCACGCATTTCAGCATTTCGGATGTCGTCACTTTACTTGATTTTTCAGCTATATGTATTTCTACATAATCAGAGATGTTCACATAACTTGTGCTCTGGTCGCTAAAAACGATGCTTTTTTCGCTAATGTTTTCCTTTAGAAATTTGTCAACAGCTGCGGCACTTTGATTTTTTGCCTTTATCAATGTTCTCTAATGGAGTGGATTTGGCCAGTATTGCTACATTCTGCACCCGATTGCTTCCTCTGCCAGCTTTGGTTGTTGCGTGTTCTAATTTCGTAGTTTCTGTTACAAAATAACCCTCGTCAAATTCCAGCATTCCATCCAATTTGTATTTTGCATCTCGCTTACCCATTCCACTTCTAATTTTATGCATTAACTTCCAAACAGTTCCATATCTTTTGTTATCCAACTGTCGACTTAGCTCATTGGCTGATAATCCTTTCTTCGAAAAACTCATAAAGGCCATGGCTAAATACCATGTTCGAAGTGGTAACTTTGAACTTTGCATCATTGTACCACTGCGCAGTGTGGTTCTAAAGGAACAAGATTTACACTTCCATTGTTGCTTACATCCAAGCCACCAATGTTCCTTACTGTTGCATTTTTTGCAAGTAACACATTCAATCTCACGCACTTCCCTGAAATGGATTCTACAACTCTCTTCAGTTGGGAAAATTTCAACAAATTTTAAAATATTCATATCGCTTTATTTGAAAGCAAGAATACCCACCACTACTGCAGCCTATCTGCATTTTTAGTTTTAGTGGTATGTTTGTGCATAAGCGATTACTTTATACTCAATCGCATGAATAACAAAATTATTAAATTCAATTATTTACCAGTTGCCCTCTTTACAATAATTGGGCAAAAACTGAAGAACCTATACCACTTAAAATCTAAGTTAACCAGAATCGTTTTACTCGTTGGAATCGCATCCTTTTTAAGCGCAAGTTTGGCCATTGCTGGAACGAAAACTTGGACAGGAAGTGTGAGCACAAATTGGAATACCAGTGGAAACTGGTCGGGTGGTGTACCCAGTTCGGGAGATGATGTAAACATTCCCGGTGGACTCATTCGATATCCAATAATTTCGGGAACAGCAGAGTGTTCTAAAATTTCGCTTAACTCAAGCTCGACTGGCGCGTTACTTACCATTCAAACAGGTGGCTATCTAACAACCTCCGACAAAGTTGCCATTGAAGTAGGTGGTTCGTTCATCATGTCGGGTGGTACCTTACTCGTCGACGGAATTAATTGTTATGGAACTCAAACAGGTGGAACCATTTTGGGCGATGACAACATTAAAATAATGGATGACGGTGTACTTAACCAATCCAGTGGAACGCCAATAGCTTAGGTTCTGTGCCAAACAAAGGCCTTAAAATTAAAACAGGCGCTTCGGTAACACAATCTGGCGGTACCATAAATACCAAAGATCTTAAGATTGTGGGCAACCAATCCGAGTTCATTCAAAACGAAAACAGCGGAACATCGCTTGTTACCGTCGGGCATGACTTTAAAAATGAAAATGACTTCATATCAACCGCAGGAACCATTGAATGGACCGGTGAGTAGAACGGTGGTGGTGGAGTAGATTTCACCTACAACAATCGTTTCTTTAATGTTTTACTTAGTGAAACAGGTGACCCAAATTTTGATGAAGACAAGAACGGCATTATATATGTTCGGGAAAACTGGACGAATAACAATCCAAATGTTTGGTATAATTGGTGAAGCCTCTAGCTCGATAGAAATCTCCGGCTTTGTTTTCAACGACCTAAACATGGATACCACCTTTAATGGTCAAGATACTGCCATTGCAAGCATTGATGTCAAACTTTTTCACGATGTGGATTCGAATGGCATTTATAACTCAGCAACAGATACCTTCTTGGAAACAGTCACGACCAATTTGAATGGATACTACTCTTTCCGTAAAAGCTTTACCAACGGAAACGATGGTTACATCGTGATTGCAGATGCTTCAACCTTCCCTACCAACTTTGTTTTCACAACAGATTCAACGGAGATGGTCACATTTATCTCTGGAAATACCGTTAATCCGAACAACAATTTTGGAATCATTAATGCAAGTTCACTTCCAGTAGATATGTTGTCATTCGATGCAGACGCTGTTGAACAAACGGTTGAGCTTACTTGGATTACAGCCAACCAAATCAACAATCAAGGTTTCGAAATAGAACGATCTACAGATGGCATCCACTTTGAAACACTTGATTTTGTAGTTGGAGCTGGAACTGTTCAGCAAAAACAATTCTATCAATTCACAGATTACACTCCTAATTTAAACGGCAATTTTTACCGCCTGAAACAAGTTGACTTTGATGGAAAATTTGAATACTCTGTAGTAAAATATGCTGAATTTAAAAATGATCTTGAGCAAGTAACCATTTATCCAAACCCATCAAAAAATGTAATAAATGTTGAAATGAACGATGGTAGACGAAGAGTAAAAGCGGTTCAGATTGTCAGCATGACTGGAGCCGTAGTGGTTGAAGTAAACAACGTAAGAACCTTGTAACCTGAGTTCGATTCATATTTTGAATTCAGAACGCTTGTGAACAGTGAGTTTCGAGTAAAAATTGCGAAGACAGGGCGGGCCCTTTCGAATAATTTTTACGATGAAAATCGCTTTTCAAAAGTGTAAAGCGGACTTTTGTATATAAAACCCTATTAGCTTCGTTGAAATCAGTCGGTTTATAAACATAAACCTTCCTGTTTTCGCCTTACTACTTGGGTTCTATACAAATCTGAATTTGAAAAGATTAATCGAACTCAGGTTTGAAGCAAAGCAGCATCCAACTCGATGTTTCTATTCTTCCAACTGGAATATATACGCTAACCATTTTCGATCAATTTGGAGTAAATAGCCAACGATTGGTTGTTCAACATTAATGAGCGGAAACACATTGAACTTTACATAACACCGGTTTAACGCTTTTTATCATCAATAGTAAAGCTTTAAACAAAGTTGTAGTACACTAAGAGGTTTGCATATTTCCCATTACTCAATGGGAGGTGTGTAGGCCTTTTTTTTTGGTATAAATCTTTGAACAAAACATTAACGGTTCCGCCCACGCATTGAATCATAAACCTTCAATCGTTTTTACATAAGCTACATCGTTGCCAATGTAGTTCTCCCACTCCTTGATGGTTAAATTTCGATTTAACTTGCCCGCTAAAAATTGGGTCATTGCATTTAAATCAATTGGATAAATGCGCACGGCCTTATCCTTACCGCACGATGCAATGTTTTGTCCATCTGGACTAAAAGCAACATCCTCTACCCAATCAGTGTGCTCGTTAAATACAATGGGTGGGCTGCCTACATCACCTAACAAATACATTCGCACTTTCTGGTCTCTGCAAGCAGTGAGTAACTCATTGGATGTATAATTAAACTGAATGTTGGTTAACCCTGTTTTATGGCCATACAAATTGTATTTAATCTGTTGCGTCGCAACATCTAAAACGACACATTTCCCATTGTTCGTTCCAACCGCCAGCAAGGTGCCATTCCAATTGGAGCTTAAACAGTTAATGCGTTCACCTTCAAATTGGGCAAACAACTTGTAGGGTTCCTTATTGGTCAAATTCAAATAAAAAATAGATCCATTGCTGCAACCCACAAAGAGTAAATTTTTTGATTGATTTAGCTCCATCGATTCCGGTCTCGAGTGGGTTGTAAAGCTTCTTTCGATCTTTTTGGTTTCCAGATCAATTATTCTTATAACCGAATCTGTTGAAGCGGTTATTACCTTATCTCCATACCACTTAAGCGCCATTATTTTTTCGCGATGAAGGCCTTTAATTTCAACAGGCGCTTGCAACAAGTTGGCTGAATTAAAAATATACAAGCTGTGATTGTCGCAAGAAATGGCCACCTTACTCCCATTCGAATTATAGTCGATGTCATAATAAATCAACTGCTCTTGAGGTGATAGTGTTATGTTGGATGGATTTTTAGTAGGAGAAATAATGATTCTTCCATCATCTCCTGCACTCGCCAAATCGCCGTTTACAGCATTGTAGCACAACGATTTAACTGCATTTCCATGATATTTAAACTCATAGTCGCCCTTATTTTGATACATTCTCACCGCCGAAAAAAGTGCGCCGTAAATTTCTGGGTCCATTTTTTTTCCGCCATAGTTTTTATTGAACTGATAAGCCTGCAGAGCCAGCAAGGCTTTAACATCCTGATCTAAGGTACTCTCATCGGCCAACCTCGATTTGATTGCTACGTTTTGAGATAAGGCGAGAATTCGAAGTCTAGTAGCCTTTTTCTCGGATGTTTCGGAAATAATCCGCAAGCTATCCGAAATTGATTTTTGATTTTCGGCAATTCGTCGATCTTTTTCTGCCGCACTTTTGGCAGCAATCGCCTTGCCCGACGCCGCCTCGGCCAGCTGTTTGGCAATTCGAGCTTCTTCTGCCTTCGTTAGCGCAAGTTTACGTTGCTTTTCGGCTTCCATCTGTTGATCATGGGCCCGCTCTTCTTCGGTCTTTGCCTTTTGATAATTGGCCTCCGCTTTGATGGTTTGCTCTTCTGCCAGTTTTTTCTGTTCATCGGCCTTTATTTTTTCAGCCACCGCTACTTTTGCATTAATCAGCGAATTGTTTCGTTCGCTAACTGCCCAAATACTCAAGGCACTTAAGGCCACTAAAAAGGCAATCAGGGCTGCTCGGATAACACGTCTTCGTCGGCTTTTCTCTGCGCGAACAAACATTTTTTCATTTTCGCTGGCTTCAATAAACCGCAAGGCCTTGGCAAAGTGGTTGTTGTACTGTTCGGCCCAATGTGCATTTGGTTCATTTTTTGATCGCCAATCCACCGAAATTTGCAAGTCTGGGTCTCTCCAAAGACCGGCTTTTTCTTGCTCATATAAGAGCGCGCTTTCTGTTATACGATTGTAGAGTTCCGAAGAGTCAGCTTCATCTTGCACCCAAGTTCCCAGTCGGTTCCAAGCTCGCATTAAACTCTCATGAGAGATGTCTAAAATACTGCCGTCATTCAATGGAACGTTTTGTGGAGGCATGATGAACCCTCGGTCGCTTCTGCGAAAAACATCTGCAACGGCAATTACCTCACTGGGCTCACACTTTGCTATTTCTGCAATCTTCTTTATTTGGGTGGGTCTACGAACCCCTCTATTATCGGTGCCCTTTACCGTAATGGTTTTAAACATCACGCGCGCAATGTTCTTGCGCTTTTTAGTATCCAATTCAGAATAAGCCTCCTCGGCATGATTCGAGAGTGCACTATCCATCCCCCCGGTTTGTTCGTAATGAACTATATCCATGGCCAATTCGCGCCTTCCTTCAAGATGCCACTGTTCCCAGCTCCGCATTAACACATGTTGTAAAATAGGAAGCTGATCTGGATTATGCCCAACTTCATTCAACAACTGCTGGACAAGTCGGGGTGAAATTTTACCATCTGTTGCCGAAACCGGCCCGGTGAGGCAAAGTGTCAAATCCTCACGATTCATTCTTGGCACCAAAAATTGTCCGTCGTTTATTGCCTCCGGCAGGCCCATAAATTGTTCGCAGTCTCCTAAAAAATCCGAACGCAGTGTTAATAAAACATAAATGGGGACATCTTTTTGCTTGGTAGATGCCAGTAGTGTATCCACAAAATGATCTGGAGCTTGGAATTCCTCCGTTTCTCTTCCCATGGAAGTAAACCTAAAAATTTCCTCAAACTGATCTACTAAGAGCAGCAACCGCTTCTTAGCAGGAACAAATCTTCTAAGAATTTGAATTAATCCAAGATTACTTTTGCGCAGGGTGGCAATTTGTTTTTCAAGAAATTCACTTTTTGATTCTCCTTCGGGAACGGAAATGATGTTTTGGGCAATTAAGGCTTCCGCAACTTCGCTGATGGGGTCTTTACCAGGGCGCATGATGCATATGATCCAGGAACCTTCGTTTTCGAGTGTTGGCAACAAACCCGCACGAACTAAGGAGGATTTCCCACTTCCTGAATTTCCAACTACCGAAACAAAGCGGTACAAATCCAGTTTACGAAGTATTTCAGCAATGTGTCGCTCTCGCCCAAAGAAGAGGTGTTTTTCGTTAGATTCAAAAGGTCTTAAACCCGGAAATGGATTTTGATTATTCAACATCTAATTATCTTTTGTTAGGTTTTTTTGGCAAAATAGTATTTAGTTCGTTAAAAAGATAAACATATGAGCATTGAAATTGTCGTATCCATTCTTCTCACCATCTTATCCGTTGTAATTTTCCTTCGGTATTTATTTACACGAAAGAAGGTCAAAGAATTAAAAAGCAAAACGGATTTTTCAATTCAAAGTGACAACTTAATGAAGCTTTCTTTTGAGGGTGACTCAGAGCTTGGAGCCATTGCGACGAACTTCAATACCTTAGTTGGAAAGTATCAGGATATGTGTAACGAAAGCGTAGACCTTCGGGCAGACCATCAACAAAAAGTAAAGCTCGATTCGAAGGTCAAAGAATTTGAAGAATCGCTCTCACAGATGACGCTGCTCACCGACATCGGAAAAAGGATTACCGCAAGTTTAAATGTTGAAGAAATAATGCGCATCGTTTACGATTACGTAAAATCTGCTATGGATGTAAACGAATTGGAGCTCATGTATTTTAAAAATGGGAAATCGGTTTACTTAAGCTTGGGAAATAAAAGCAAGATATCGAAACACAGCGTGGATGCGGGAAGTGAAAACATAATGCATTGGTCGTTGGAGAATAAGGAAGTAGTTTTTTTAAACAACGCACATGAAGATTACACACAATACGTTTTTAATCCTGTTGTATCTTTTTCTGGAGAGAAGCCTCATTCTGCCATATGTATTCCGTTGTTTTTAAATGAAAAAAAAATTGGCGCAGTGGGTGTAACCAGTTCACATAAAGATGTTTACAACGTATATCACTTAGAATTTCTAAAAACACTTGCTACCTACTTAGCGGTTGCGCTCGATAATTCGAACGTTTATCAATTGCTCGAATCGGGCAAGGCACAGATCGAGGCCGAGAAGGCAAAATCCGATAAGCTTTTATTGAACATTCTACCTGCAGAAGTTGCCGAAGAATTGAAGAATTCGGGCAAGGCAAAAGCTAAGAGTTTTAAAAATGTTACCGTGCTGTTTACAGACTTTGTAAATTTTACGAGCATTAGTGAAAATCTTACTCCAGAACAACTCGTTGTAGAAATTGACACGTGTTTCAAGGCCTTTGACAACATCATTGAAAACAACGGTCTCGAAAAGATTAAAACCATTGGTGATGCCTATTTGGCAGTTGGCGGTTTGCCAAACGATGATCCCAACCATGGGTTCAATGCGGTAAAGGCGGCCATTGAGATTCGAAACTTTATCAAAGAACGAGAATCGGAAAAAGACGCCAAGTTAAAAGGCATACGCATTGGTTTGCACAGTGGCCCGGTGGTTGCAGGCATTGTTGGCGTTAAAAAGTTTGCCTACGACATCTGGGGCGATACCGTAAATACAGCAGCTCGAATGGAGCAACAAAGTGAAACCGGAAAGGTAAATATAAGCGGCGCTACGTACAGCGAAGTAAAAGATAAGATGGAATGCACGTACCGAGGAAAGGTAGAAGCTAAAAACAAGGGTAAGATCGATATGTATTTTGTTGACAGGATTAAATAGCAACTCCTCCCGCAAAATGATTTCTTTCCTTTGCTAAATCTTAGCTTAATAGTATTCTAGAATGATTATTTAAGCAGATTAATGGTTCCCTTCAACCAATTTTTTTGGTACCTTCCGCCTTCTTTTAGTTCTTGAATTTCCACCAAATACACATATGCTCCCATAGGCGACGCCCTGCCCATATACGTTCCGTCCCATCCATCTTGACCATCATATACCAAACCACCCCATCTATTATACACCCTAAGTCTAATTAGTATTTCGAATGGGTACAAATAAGGTCTGAATACATCGTTTAGCAAATCTCCATTTGGAGAGAAGGCATTGGGAATTAATGTAGGATTATTCTCTCCCCGTATTACTTCTATCCTAATTGTGTCACTTGCTAAACAACCATATCCGTTATCAACTTCTATGGTGTACGTTTCTGGCATTCCAGCGCTATACCATGGAGTTGGACAATTATCGCAATCTAGATAATCAGGTGGGGTCCATAAGATAGTGCTGTTCCCTAAAGCATAATACTTAGGTTCAAGCTTTACAGAGGTGTTGAAAGGTACGTAAAGTGTTTTTTCTACCGTTTCAACAAAGGGTCTTTCCGTTGCCAAGGCTATAGCAAAATCGCTATTTGCTTCATACGATTGTGCTTCATAGGCGCTTTTATTGTCAACTCTTGTCTCACCCGATAAAGAGACTTTATTCCATTTACTTCTACGAAAATCAGCCATTTTGGTCCATTCATCGGGTTGATCAGTGACAATATTGAATTGAACTGTGTTGTCTATATCAGATCCTATAATATGAAAAAATTCATCATTTATGGTACAGAGACTATCGTCTGTTGTGGAAATATTCATCCCGTAATCTGTTGCATCCTGATAGATAAATGCTGTTCTAAAAGTTCCACCTTTGGTTTCGTCAACCACAATTGGTTTATAGATAACATTGAATAACGTCAACATAAAGTGAACTTTTAGGGGATAAGATTTAAGAGAGTGTTATTTAATATATTTATAACCTTTTTAATCAACCAGTAATGGCAAACAACAAAAGTACAAGTTCACT
>JBLHHI010000126.1:0-9053 GCA_047614125.1 Bacteroidia bacterium
AAGGAGCATCCTACGATCATTACGAAGAAATAAATTTATCTGAGCTAGAACCTTTAATTGCACTTCCCAGCAGCCCGGGAAAAGTTGTCCCAGTAAGGGAGGTTAGCGGATTAAAAGTAGCCCAAGTTGTTATTGGCTCTTCTGCCAATCCCGGACTGCGTGATTTTTGGATTGTATCTCAAATTGTAAAAGGAAATGTGTCGCATCCCAATATTTCATTCGATGTCAACCCCTCTTCTCGTCAGGTCTTGGAAAATTTAATGGAAATGAAGGCTCTGGGGCCTTTGATTGCTGCGGGTGCAAGACTTCATCAATCCGGTTGTATGGGATGCATTGGTATGGGACAAGCCCCTGCTACCAATACGATTAGTCTCCGGACAATGCCTCGTAATTTTCCCGGACGTTCAGGGACACTCGAAGATCAGGTCTATTTATGTAGTCCAGAAACCGCCGCAGCCGCAGCACTAATGGGGGAAATTACTGATCCGAGAGAACTCGAAACACTCAAAAATATTTCATATCCTAAATGGGAAGAACCCACCCACATTAAGATAAACAACAATATGCTAATTGCTCCTAATGATAATGGCAGCTCTACTGAATTATTGAAGGGGCCGAACATAAAAACACTTCCCGATTTTGAAGAGCTTCCTGATGAAATGGAAATTCCTATTTTGTTGAAAATGGATGACAATATTTCAACCGATGGAATACTGAAAGCAGGGGCCGATGTGCTGCCTTTACGTTCAAATATTCCGGAGATAAGCAAGTTTGCTTATTATGCCATTGATCAAAGCTTTTATAATCGCGCCATTGAAAATCAAAAAAACTATAAAGGCTTTTGTGTTATAGCGGGTGATAATTATGCCCAAGGCTCAAGTAGAGAACATGCGGCTTTGGCTCCCAAGTATTTGGGGCAAAAGTTTACTATCGCTAAATCCTATGCCCGTATTGGCTGGCAGAATCTAATCAATTTTGGTATCATTCCTTTTGAGTTTAAAAATACAGATGATTGGGACAAAATGGAACAAGGGGATGTTTTAAGGATAGACAATATTAGGGAAACTATCAAAAACAGTGATTCAATAACTGCCACTGTAGTTGGAAAAGGAACAGAAATCCAGCTAGCATTCAACATCAGTAACAGACAAGTTGAAATCATTTTAAAAGGAGGTATTATTAATTATATAAGGCAAATATGATTTGAAATATTGTCGTTTTTCAGGTTATGTTTTAATAACAAAGTAGTATCAAACTCGTCCTACAACACAGTGTATAGTTAATGGCGGTTTTGTGCTGAAATTCAACATTTTAGCATTTAACAGACCAAGTGATAACCTGAAAGTTAAGTGCTTCTAAATCCGCCACTAACCATGCACAAAAAGTTATAGCCTATTAAAAATGAAGACTCTTTTAACGATATCAATTTTATTTCTGACCTTCAATTCTTGGGCAAAACCGATTGGATACAATATTTCTGACCTCATTGGTTCTGCGAAATTTGTTGGTGAAGTAGTAGTAACAAGTTATGATTCAATAGAGAATACCGTCAAGTTTCAATCTTTAGAGTATAAACCTGAGTTCGATTAATATTTGCAGGTTCAGATTTTTATAAAATTGTATAGTCGAAGCGTCCTGTTTGTAGTTTTACCGGGGTAACCCAAGAACGGATAATGAAGACTATGCGGCTTTATTAAAAAGCAAATTTCTCATTTCCATTTGTCAACAGCAATCTACTTCATAAAAATCGTTCAAAATAGCCCGCTATTTTTTCACAATTTTCATTCGCATCTCACTATTGACAAGCGTTCTGAACCGCAAGGATTAATCGAACTCAGGTTCAAAGGTAATTTGAGATTCAAAATTCATTCTCCTTTTTTTTATCGTTTAGGACGCTATTGATTTACTACCTCAGTTTAATTTTGAAAACATAAGCATAGGGTCTTTTAAAGGAAGTTTTCTTCTACATTTGAACGTTGTTTTCTACAGGAAATTGACGAGGAATGAACTCATCATCTTCATCCATCATCTGGCGCAAATCTATTTCGATTCCTCTAGCAATAGTTGATATTGGGACATCATTTGTCGAACCTTCGAACGGATTTTCTCCAACTGTTCCAATACGCATCATTGTGTGGAATACCCATGATACTATAGCGCAAAAAGGGACTGATAACCAAATAAAATAATGCTTTGAAATAGAAGGGAATTCACTGGCAATGGAGTCCGCAATTGCAGTAAATTGGGGTACTAGTCCGAGAGGTAATAGCAGTATGAATATCCAAACAAAATAATACGATAAAGTGGCGTATTGCCTTGGATAAGGGAAGTTCTTTATTCTTTCGGATTTACCTTGAAGGGTAAACAATTCTTCAAGTAAATTTTCCAGTTCTAAAAAAGAAAATTCCCAGATCATTCCCTTTTCTTTTAATTCTCTAATATGTTTAGATTGCTGATAGAGTAGTGCGGTTGACTTGTTATCTTTTGTCATAATATAATCGCATTCCTCAGCACTGAGGTATTGAAAAAGATCGTCTTCCAGAGAAATCAATTTCTCGGGAATATGAACCTCTCTAGTCCATTCTTTATTTGTTTTGGATTCTTCAAATACCTCCCAACTTCTATGTGAACGCATGGCATGCCGTAGAGCAGTCAACCAAGCTATATGACGGTAAATTAACGTTTCGCGTTCTTGGGCTAATTTTTCCTCACTCATTGGACTTTTCGCATGATCATTGTTCACCATGTCGCGTGTTTTCATACCCCAAGTCCGAGAAGAATTCACGATACCTCCCCAGATTTTTCTAGCTTCCCAAATTCTACCGTAGGCAGCACTGTTTTGAAAACCAATAATGAAGGCAACAGCGGTACCAATCAAGGCTACAGGCGTCCAGGGAACTTCTAGAAACCTAAAATCTAAAAAGACATGTAATGCAACAATGACAGCAGGTAAGATTATGAAGAACAAAGACTCCAAACGAGTCCATCGAATCATTTGGCGTATTTTAAACCTTTTCTTTATGTACATAGTTACTTGCTAAAGTGTCTTTAGGACATCTATTAGATCATCTGGATCAGGTCTCTGTCTGTAATCTGCCTTACTTTCTGCATATTTAATTATTCCAGATTGGTCAATAAGAAATCTAGCAGGCATCGGAAGTGCCCATTCATTGTTTCCGTGATATTGCTTAAGGTTAACGTTAAATGCTGACAAGTATAATTCTATAAGATCTTTACCGATGTAATGCTTTAAGCCAAACTTTTCTGCTACTCCATTTCCATTATCAAAAAGAATATTAAAGTTAAGTCTTTGACGGGCTATAATCTTTTTAGAATAATCTGTTTTTTCTGGCGAGAGGGTAATCATTTTTGCCCCTAAACTTTCTATTTCTGGAACATAATGGTTTAAATTAGCTAAATCAAGATTACAAAAGGAACACCAAAATCCTCTGTAAAATGTAATTACTAAGGGGCCATCTTCTAATAATTCGCCGGTACTCACCAAGGTTCCATTTTGGTCGCTCAGTTCAAATGCAGGCATTTGATCTCCAGCTTTAAGAACCGAGTTGACGTGCCCTGACTGCTCTAATGTCTTTATATCATCATGTACTATTTTTAAAAAACGAGGAGTTGCATTCTCTTCAAATGAAATTATTTTCTTTTTAAGTCTCTCTTGAAAATTCATGTATTAGTTAAAGTTTTCAAATTAAAGTATTATGTGATATTTTAAGAAGTCAAAAATGCAAAGAATTTACCATTAATGAGCACTTTTAATGGTTTGAGTCTATAAAACGACTCCATTTAGAGCGCATGGCATTCATAATTGCTAGCGTGTCGCAGCTATGTGCAGTCCGTATCATTTGTGAATCAAGTTAATTAAAAAGTATGAATCATGTTAGATCAATTTTTGTTGATAGGGGATAGATTTGCAGGATTGTGCAATAGCGGATGTGCCCGTTGCACAAACCTAGGAAATAGTGTGGATAGCGCTAGCATGCAAGGGGGGAACAATATCAAGAGCAGCTGTTTAAGCAGTTTCAATTGAGTGATCGGGTTCCGAAGGGGAGTTTTTTTCGAAGATTAAAAGAGGTCTTGGAACTTTATTACTTGCATAATTAAACCCAAGAATTTTATGAGGAATCGGGCCAGAAGAACATCGATTCCACGGTGTTTTTTTTAAGCTTTGTATTGTGGCTATTTAGAGATCATCATAGCCGATCGTCAGTTGATCCAACACGTGTCAATGCGGATGGACATTTTGTATTTTATTGGCTACGACATTGATGAGGACTTGCCCTGGCATAGTACGTTGAGTAGAACGAGACAGTTGTTCCCTCAATCTGTGTTTGAGGAAGTATTTACTCGGGTATTGTCTATGTGTGTTGAATCAGGTTCGGTTAGCGGTCACACCCAGTGCATTGACTTGGCTCTGGTAAAAGCCAATACCAATATGGACAGCATTGAGATAAAAGTACCGCTGGAAGAGTTGGATGCTTATTTGCATAAGATTCGACACATCAGCACGATTGACAAAGAAGAACCCTTACGTATAGTCAAGCACAACAGAGCCAGTAATGATCAGCAAAGCATAACAGCCTCAAGCAAAGAGTTGAAAGATATCAAAACGCGCAATCAAAAGTGGGCCAAGGATCAAGATCAGCGCCCAGGCCCTGGGAACAAGGGGAGTAAGTATACTAGCAATAAAACACACTACAGTCCAACCGATCCGGATGCTCGAATAAGAGTGAAACCCGGAAAGGCTCCAAGGTCAGCTGGCTGTTGATGCCCGCATTCACGCTATAGCAGACATACTTGCTTACCACGCCGATAAAAAGGGCAATCAATACCTGCACATCACACAACGTTTGAAGAAACGACTATGGAAAGAAGGTCCAGTATGGGGAAATTTACTTGCCGATGCGGGCTATAGCAGTGGCGAAAACTACGATTTTTTGGAGCGAAATGGGCTTACCAGCTACATACCACATGGAACTTATAAAGGCGGACCTGAAGGATTTACTTATGTTGAAGAAGGAAATTATTGGGGATGTCCCGATGGAAGTAAGTTGGTACATCGAGATCGAAAAAAACACGCTAAAGGATTGCTACACTAGACCCAGTGATTGCAAAGACTGTCCGTATCGATACACATGTATAGGAAAAAGCAGGGAAAGAAGAATAAGTATAACGGCCTTTAGAGCAGAATAAGAAAGAAACAATGCGCGCGTGCGCATTAAAAGAGGAAGGTATATGAAACGAAAGCGAATGAGCACGGTGGAAGCGGTTTTTGGCACACTCACTCCATACCTAGGGTTACGAAAGATGAACATCATCGGGATCCAACTAGCGAACAAACAAATGCATCTGGCAGCCATTGTTTTCAACCTTAAAAAGCTGCTGAAATTTGCCAATCCAAAAGTGAAAAGTGGCCCAGGGATAAGGCAAGATGTATGTTTTATAAAAAACGAAATACAGCAAGCAAAACAAGGCTTTTAGTGCCACCTAAATTCTAAAACTGAAATGGACTAAATGAAATTAAACAGCGCTTAAAAGAAGTCGTTTGTGGAATTATTTTAGGGTTGTGCAACGTTTACCCTTGTTATACTTTGTTTATGACCTGAGTTTAACTCATATTTTGAATTTTAAAAGATTAATCGAACTCAGGTTATTAGTATTGTAGCACCTATAGATTTAAGATCAGATTTTATAAGGCTCAAAGACAAACCCCTTCGTGGGCCTGGTTGAACCCCATGTGGTGTTTGAACATTTCTATAGTGTTGCATCAAAGAAAAAATAGCTGGTTCATCATCTTGCGTTGCAATAGGTCCTCCACTTTCTCCATTATTCCAGGCTACATTGAATTCAATTGCTGGTAGTTTCCCCAAATTGTATTGCGCTGCAACTATTCCTTCATTTGCGTAGCTTTTCAAAAGAAAATTACCGCCTTTATAGTTTCCATTTATATCGGCACTGATTGCATGAACTTCTGGAGAAGGAAAACCAACCGTTATAACTTTAGAACCATCTGGTGGTGTTGAAAAGGTAATCGGTGAAGCAGGTAATTTTTGCGTAGGATCTGAGCATGTACCCAATTCCAAAATTGCCATGTCAACATCTTTTCGCTCTAAAGTGAATGTTTTGACCGGATAGTAAAAAGCTGCATTGCCGTTTTTAGGAACAATGAATGCATAAAACTTTGTTTTAGGGTTTCTTGCCTTGTTGTTCTCGAGAAGTACATGGTTTGCAGTAACTACATATTTGTTATCTACCACACAAAATCCTGATCCCCATTGTATATTAAACTTTGCTGGAGTTGGTTTGCCAGAAGTTGGAGTCGTTGCAGGTAATACTTGGGTAAGACCTAAGATTGCCACTACCGAATCTCTTAATCCTGTTATTTTCGAATTTAAATTGCTCATGAGTAAAAACTGATTATGTATAACGGTTCTCAGCTAAGAAGTCGTAAAGCCTTCTTTACCAAGTTGTCTTCCAAAGTTAGGAATAAGTTTTTCAAAATAGATCGACGAGATAAGTAACAAACCCCTTATGCTTATTAGGTGATGTTATAGCCAGATTATTAATCAATAACCTCCCACCAATGCGGACTTTCTGAATGATCATGTGGTGTAATCGATTCACCAATTTTAGGAGTTAAATAAGGAATTGAATTTTGCTGACTTTCTGAAACAAATCGTTTAACAGGATCATTCCATTTATGATCAGACAAAGTAAAGCTCCCCCAATGAACAGGCATTATTTTCAGCGCTTTGGCACTCAAAGCGGATTGAACACTTTCTTCTGGGAATAAGTGAATTAGAGGCCAAAGAATATTGTATTGTCCACATTCCATGAATGCAAAATCAAAAGGGCCTAGTTTTTCACCGATTTCTTTAAAGTGTTTGCCACGACCTCCATCACCACTAAACCAAATATTTTCATTTGAGCTCTTAAATACCCATCCGCCCCAAAGCCCTTTAAATCTATCTTTTAGGCCCCTACCTGAGAAGTGGCGACTAGGAGTGAAGGTGATTTGAATTTCTTCAAAAATGGTAGTTTCCCACCAATCGAACTCTGTGATATCGTCAGGTGGCACTCCCCATTCTATTAAATGGCGCGCTACTCCAAGAGCAACATAATATTTTTTAACTTTTGATTTTAAACGAACGATACTTTTATAATCCAAATGATCGTAATGATCATGTGAAAGAATCATCAAGTCTATTTCCGGAAATTCATCGATTAAAATAGGTGAAACATCATTGAATCGCTTCACCGAAAACGGAGCAATTGGAGCGGCATCAAGACTTAGCATTGGGTCAATCAAAATGGTTTGAGCATTCATACGCATTAATAACGCTGAATGCCCATACCATATAAATTTCATGTTTTCAGAACTTGATAAGAACTGTGTTTTGTTGAACGGAATAACAGGTATATTTTCTTTTGGTTGCCTTTTCTTCCTTCCAAACATCTGACTAAGTATAAGCTTGGGCAAGGCTCGAAAAGGAATGTTCATCTCCGTTTTTTCAAGATTGGAAAACTTTTCCCCAACCCACTGTTTTGAACGTTCATACTTTTCAATATTCGATTGACTTACTTTTCCGCCTAATTGCTTCCCCATTTTTACTTTGTCGTAATTGATTTTCTATTTAACGATTTTTCAAAAAAACCAATTGCCCTAAATGATAACTCATGTGATTCGTTCGATTTATTATAACGTTCAGCCTGTTTCTGTGTGGTTCTTTCGCAAAATCTTCCTCAGATATTGAAGCATGCTTTTGAAACCACTCGTCGTCCGTCAAAGCATAGATTTTCTCCTCTAGCTGCGCGTTGATTTCCGTCCAATATTCAATAAGTTCCTTAGCTGTAAACTCTCGTTGCCGATCTTTATCCCGCGTTCGAATAAAACTATCCTTGATTTGAGGGTGAATAGGATCACCTAGGTTTAATAATGGAAGCATCAGGTCATTAACAGCAGTCATATGCCCAAGTAAGTAAATTCCACTATTTTGGGACGGCGCTACTTGTTGTTGGAATTGTTCTTCCGTAAGTTCTTTGGCGACCACACTGACACGTTTTACTGTTGATAGCCATGCATCAAGAACCATTTTTGTTATGAGTGGATTTTTCATTTTATTGAAATTATTTATCGCTTGTGCACAAACATACCACTATAACTAAAAATGCAGATAGGCTGCAGTAGTGGTGGGTATTCTTGCTTTCAAATAAAGCGATATGAATATTTTAAAATTTGTTGAAATTTTCCCAACTGAAGAGAGTTGTAGAATCCATTTCAGGGAAGTGTAAATCTTGTTCCTTTAGAACCACACTACGCAGTGGTACAATGATGCAAAGTTCAAAGTTACCACTTCGAACATGGTATTTAGCCATGGCCTTTATGAGTTTTTCGAAGAAAGGATTATCAGCCAATGAGCTAAGTCGACAGTTGGATAACAAAAGATATGGAACTGTTTGGAAGTTAATGCATAAAATTAGAAGTGGAATGGGTAAGCGAGATGCAAAATACAAATTGGATGGAATGCTGGAATTTGACGAGGGTTATTTTGTAACAGAAACTACGAAATTAGAACACGCAACAACCAAAGCTGGCAGAGGAAGCAATCGGGTGCAGAATGTAGCAATACTGGCCAAATCCACTCCATTAGAGAACATTGATAAAGGCAAAAAATCAAAGTGCCGCAGCTGTTGACAAATTTCTAAAGGAAAACATTAGCGAAAAAAGCATCGTTTTTAGCGACCAGAGCACAAGTTATGTGAACATCTCTGATTATGTAGAAATACATATAGCTGAAAAATCAAGTAAAGTGACGACATCCGAAATGCTGAAATGCGTGCACATAGCAATCACAAACGTAAAGCGCACATTACTAGCTGTTTATCATAAAATATAGGGTAAATACTTGCAATTATACTTGGATGAATTTTGCTACAAACCTGAGTTCGATTAATATTTGCAGGTTCAGATTTTTATAAAATTGTATAGTCGAAGCGTCCTGTTTGTAGGTTTACCGGGGTAAACCAAGAACGGATAA
>JBLHHI010000127.1:0-8981 GCA_047614125.1 Bacteroidia bacterium
ACACCACCATAAATTACAACACCGTTTGGGCAAGTTTCGATCTCCAGCTCTGATGTTGAATTATTCAAAAATTGTACATCCATGGTTATCATGGTATCGCATTGATTGGATGAAAATAACGTATCGGAAAAGGTGCCGGCCTGGGTGTAGAACTTTCCTCGCACCCAGAGCGTGTCGTTGGCACAAGCCCGATGGCTTTCATTTTTATAGATGGCCCCATCCATCATTACAATCGATGTGTCGAAAAGATACATGCATCGATCTGTTTGAACTTTTACGGTATACGTGTTTGAGGTGGATGGTTGGATTTCTTTGCTCGTTTCTCCCGTACTCCATAAAACATCCTGAAAATAATCGGTCACAATTTTGAGTTTAATGGTTGATTTGCAGGATTTTACGGTATTCGACAATCCGAGGTCTTGAGAAATGTAAGTCGAACCATCCGTAATTCTAGGCGTATAAAGGTTAGATCCTTTGGCAACCGCATCCAACGAAGAACCATACGTGGTATTGTTGCGCAAGACTAGGCTACTCCCTTTTTCGGTTTCTTCCATATCTAAGTTAAGCATTAGCCCAGATTCAGAACCGCTCAAACTCTTATTCATATGCCTTTGATTTTCGATTCTGTAAGCGCCGTATTCCAAATGCGCAATTCATCAATCAACCCGCTGTAATGGTTAGAAATACTCTGGTTGATTGCTTTGTAACCCCCCACCAACAAAGGTAAATTGCTGTTGTGAATGGTGGAATATGCGCCAAGGTTAAACTCGCCGGCCTGCTCAACACCGTTTATAAACAGCTTGATGTCTGTTGGCGAATGGGTAACAGCAACGTGAGTGAATTTGTTATCAAAATTGAACGTATTCTTGGTGCGGTACGACGAATTGCCATTGGAGCAAACCCCGGTATTTGAATAGTTCCAATACAATTGTCCATCTCTGATTCGGAAATAATAGCTGTATTGCCCACTGCACCATTGTTTGGAGACAATAATAACGTCGGAGCAATTGGGGCGCACCCAGCATTCAATGCTTAGGGTTCCTTTATTGTCGAGTGCGTCGTTTTCCGGTATTTCAAAATGGTTTGTGAACCCATTTAAAAGCAGGGACTTACCCACTTGACCAAAGGCAATTTCGTGATTCAGCGCTGTGGTCAAAATGATTAGGAAGCTCAGAAAGATGGATTTATTTCTTTTCATGCCGGTTGATACCAAACGAAAATACAACAGAAGAACAGCATCTAGTTGTAAAAAAAAATATCCTTAGCCCAAGAAAACAGATTGCAGCGTTGGGATTAGCTTTGGTTAAAGTAACGGAAATATTTCCCAAGCTTATCATCCACCAAGGCATTGACGTCGCTTGAAAGCTTCAGTTTGTATGCACTTATGGCATAAATGAGAACGGTTAGGATTGGAAACAAGAACAGATTGATCCATGCCATCTCAAATTTAGGAACTGCCGTAAGAAGAATAAATACAAGTCCTCCCAACACAAATATTTTCAGATTATCGGTTCCGAAAGGCTGTAATGAATACTTAGACTTAAGGTATTGAAACTTTAAGAAATTGAATATGACAATGGATGTGAAGGTTGCAATAGCAGCTCCTTCTATTTGGTAGCGGGGAACCAAGATCAAGTTCATTGCAAAGTTTAAAACGGCAAGCGAAAGCAAGAAGTAGAAATATGCCTTATATCGTTCCGACATAGACAAAATCTGACTGTTTAAACCGGAAGATAGGTCAACTACCTTGGCCAATCCAAGAATTAATAAGCACCACTTTGCCTTCGCATACTGATCGCCTTTTGGCATCAATTCGAACAAAGCATCCAACCCCGACCAGATGGTTAAGAAGATTCCAACGGCGATTAAGCTCAGACTTATCGTTGATTTTCGATATAAGTCGCTCATTTCTAACATGTTATTTTCTTTCCATTGGATGGCGATAATGGGCGTGGCAATGCCCGCCACGATGGTTATTGGAAGGGCAATTGTGTTGGTTGCAACAATGGCAAAGGTGTAGATAGCCACGCTGCCCGAATCTATGATAGTACCAATCATAAATACGTCAATGCGGGTTGCCAATATTGAACCTAGACCCGCAAGTATTCCAAAAAAAGCGAACGGATAGATTTGAGATGAAATCTGATCTGGTATAATTTTCTTGAAGCCTGCTGTGGGAAGCACCTTACTTATTCTAAAAAGATACAGTCCAAAAAAGACGAGAAGCAAGACGAAGAAGCAAACCACAAAAACGAAGATGCTCCGGTAGGTGATGTTTCCATAAAAGTAGAGAATGCTCAAAATTGGGAGCGTTACCTTGATAAGGTGGTTAAGCCCTGAAGGTATGGCAATGCGCTTGTAGTTAGCACAATACACATTTAACATAGTAATGAATCCGCTAATAATTGTGATTATTACCAGGGCATCGATGGCCAATGACCCTATTCCACTTTCAGAAAAGGCGTAGTAGTCAATGATCCCGTTTCTAAATAAGAGGTAGGCACAACCAAAGATCATGGAGGCAATTAGGGGCGCTGTTAGCAAAAAGCCTAGAAACTTGCCGCTCGATTCTCGTGTGTTGGCAAAGTGACCAAAAAACTTAGTACCCACACTGTTAAACCCAAGTGTAATGAATGGGGTAAACATTATAGCCCCTTGTATGGCCCATTGAATCTGACCGAATTCATCAATGTCGAGAAAATAGGGGTAGATGATGGCGGTGTTAATAAAACCGAGTATCACTGCCAAGTATCCAATAATACCGGCCTTAAAACTCTGTCTGACGATTACACCCATCTTTGTCTAAAGCTAATCCTAATTAAGCCTGTGAAATTATTTTTTGTTCATAGATGATAGTCGCAAGTTTCCGATCAAAATCGGTAAAAATTCCAAGCGAAGATTCTTGGTCAATTACCATGTGGCCAATGATTCCGGAAATAATGGTGTTTGTATTTCTAAAGGCGGGTAACGTGCAGGCGGTTATACCTCCATATTGTTTAAACAATGCCTCTCGTTCAAGCTTTGTGTATTTATCTCGGTTTAAAATGGCGTGCATCCCATCGCCGTGATGTTGGTAAAACATGGAGTTATCGGGCCGAACGCTAATCAGCGAATCGGAACCAAATAAGACCATGGTGTTGATGGCGTCGTCTATTTTGTGTGGTTTTAAAAATGGAAATTCAACGGTGAGGATGCAAATGCAATCAAACAACAACTTGGCAATTTCCGGCATTTCCAAAATCTTTTGAACCGTAGGAGCTAAAGGCTTGTCGATTTCGGCTTCTTCTTTACCACGGAGATGAAATACAACCCGATGTTCTTCAAGCAAGTGATTGTCTATCAGCTTTTTAATGCCCGGGTCGGGGGAGGAGACAACCGTTTGAACCACATTTTCGGCAGACATGGCTTGATTGATTTTTCGCATCAATAAGTTTTCGGAGCCTAGGATCTCGTATGCGAGATCGTTTTTTCCACCTCGAATCGGAATGACAACCAAGCTCTTTGTGTTAAATTTCCGATCTTTGATGTAATTCGCATTAATCTGAGCTCGGGTATCAAGTATTCTGTTTTCGTTGGAAGTTAAATTCTTACCGTGTTGTCGGTAATAAAACAGTGGCATGTTTACGTTCGATACCTTGTATCGGTGGATAAATTTTACCCAAAGTTCGTATCCATCCTGGCAATTATACGCCTCATTATATCCACCCACTTCTTTTAAAAACTCCAAACGAATCATCGTACATGCCCCGTGAGCAGGTTGGTCGAGGAGTTTTACCGCGCCGTCAAAATCATGACGAATCTCCTCAGAAATGATGCGATCATCTTTGTCTACGAGGAAGTAATCCGGAAATACCAAGCCAAGTTCATCGTTCTCTTCCAACTTCTCCGACAAGATTTCGAGGGCATTGGCAGATAGGTAGTCATCCGCATCCAACCGCATGATATACTTACCTTGGGCGGCGCGAATGGCGATGTTGTTCGTTACATTAAGACCTTTATTGTGCTGATAAACGATGGAAACTTTGGGGTGATTGCGATACGATTCGATTACCTCTTTTGAGTGATCCGTGGATCCATCATCGATAATAATGAGTTCAAAGTTTTGAAAAGTTTGATTCAATACGCTATCAACGGCTTTTTTGATAAAGTCGCCGTAATTGTAGTTCGTTATGTACGTAGTTACCAGCATGGTGTGCTAAAAAAAAATTAAGGCATTGGAACACCTACGATCGTCAACCCATCCGAAAAGCGGTTTTCATCTACAAATTGTTGGAGTTCTACTTGCATCTCGCCGGTTTCATTAAGGGCAGTGTAATTTCCGGTGGCATTACCCACTTGCATTAGGGTTTCATACACATCCATTCCATAGTACCAAGCTGCCACTGGGGCAAATTTGTTCTTAACGTATAATTCAGCTGCTGAGGCATCCGAGAACAACATTATATGTCCCATTGGATCCATGTGTCGAATAATTGTTTCGGTATTAAGGCGTTGAGCAGCAGCACTTAGCGACAAAATCCTTGGCAATTTTGCTATGACCATGCCGTGTGGATTTGCGCCAACGACTTCGTAGGCCGCTTCAAGAATTGCTGATGGATTTGGTGTGTGTTCCAATAGGCCCCAAAACGTTACTATGTCATAACCTTTGTATTCTTTGGCCACTTCGGTAAAATCTCTTCCGTCCATTTCAAAGCCCCAGATGTCACGTGCAAAATCTCTACTGGATTCGCTAAGCTCAATACCTTCAGCTTCAATTCCGGCTCTTCTGCAGGCTTCCACAAAATGCCCCGCTCCGGAACCGATGTCGAGAATTCGTTTTGGATCTCGGCCGTGTTTTTTGCGATATACTTCTTTGGTCCATTCTACCCATGGTACGGCAATGGCGTTCAATCTGCTTTCGGCCGCGGCTTTATCGGTATAGGTAGCGGCATAGGTAACATCGTTTAAATAGAAGTCGTTTATTGATCCTCTAGATGGTCTGTATTTTACATATACATGGCCAGTGTCTGGACTCTGAACGTATTCTGCTCCGTAGATGTTTGCCACGGGTATGGCTTCTTCAGTGGAGGCTCCAGTAACTGGGCATGTTGCAACGTATTCTTTTTCGTCGACACCGCCTTCGTACAACTTCTTACGTGTTTCTGAATAATAGGTAAGCTGTTTTTGTATTTTTTCAACGATGTTTTTCTTCAAACCCAACAAGTTGGTCTTTTTACCCAAATAGATGTCCATTGGGTAGTTTTGAGTACCCGATTCATCTTCTCTGATCCACGTCTCGCGTGCTTTAGTGCCCTGTTGATTTAAAGGAGTGTTTTTCTGCCAATTCATATGTTTATGCTATCTTCTTGGGATATTCCCGTTTTGTGAAAGTTTTTGCAAATATCGACCTTTAACGCGTATCAGAAAGTGTTGGTTTTTAATGTTGAAAACAGAAAGCCTTTGAATTAAGAAGGTTTTTAACTGACAAGAACAAATCTCAAGAAAATAAGAAAGAATATGCAAGTTTATTTTTTTGGTACCCGCTATTCAAACATGTCAACATCAAGTTTTTGATGGGCACGGACATCTTGTTTTAAGGATTTGCCAATGAGGGTGTGAAAATTTCGTGCATCGATGCCGTGGTTTGGTCGGAGTGTTATCAGATGGGTTTCCTTTATAACCGTTCCCCTTTTCAAATCCGTAACTGGATAAACTGCTCTTCTAAAGGTAGTTACGTGATCTCCTTCTATGGGCAACGGTTCTTTTACCGTGCTGCCTTGCAAGGAAGAAATCACCTTTATGTCGTGTATGAGTTGTACAACCTCATCGCGAGTTAAGGATACTTTGTGGTCGCGAAATTCTTTGCCTTCCCTGGAGTCGGTAAAGTGAAATTCCAAAATTTGTGCACCCATGGCAAAGGCTATTTCCAAGGCCTTACTCCCCTCAGTGTGGTCGGAATACCCAACGGGCAACCCCGTTAATTGATGTAGGCGTTGCATTACAAACAGATTCGCATCTTCCATCGGAATTGGGTACATCGATGTACATTGAAGTACGGAAAGATGGTTGGAGTCTTTGTATAATGGGTTGCACGATTGTATGTACGCAATCGCATCCAATACCTCTGCCTCCAAACTTAAGCCGGTGGAAATAATCATAGGTTTATTGAGGGCGGCAGTGGCTTTTAAAACCGGGTAAGCCGTTAAATCCCCTGATCCAATCTTATATACCGATTGATGGGCATCGATCCACTTAAAATACTCGGGGTTCCAAACTGAGGCCATAAACTTTACGTTGTTCATTTCACAGCGTTTGGCCAACTCAATGTATTGATCTTGAGACAGTTCAAATTTTTTAAAATGCGCATTTCGCGTCGGACTCTCTTCTCGACTCACGAGTGAATCTCCGCTATACATTTGAAATTTCACAAAATCAACGTCGGCCTGAATGGCCAAATCGGTCAATCGCAACGCATAGTCAAAATCGCCTTCGTGGTTTCCTCCAATCTCCGCAATTAATATAGGGCCGTGTTTACCCTTCCACGTGTTCATAAGCTTCTTTAATATCGGTTAAATTATAGTTCTTATATCGTTCTTTCAAGAATTGAATCATGTTTTCAATTCGACGGAAATCATCTTCGGTATCCAAGGCCAGGTCAATTCCTTGAATGTTTTTCACCTCTTCGTTGTACACAAATCGAAACGATGGATCCGGATTTTTATACAAGGCCAAAGTAACGTGTTCAATAAATTCGGAAGATGTTTGAATGGTTGGTTGCAGAGATCGATAAAACTCCACCCGTACCATTTCGATGCTCATGCCTTTTGGAAAAGTTCGGTCCTTAACGTTTGAAATGAAGTTATAAGCATTGTTTTTAGCTAATTGCACAATTTTCGCATAGGTATCTAAGTCGATAAAAACATTATCTCCATTAGTGCGTGCGGCATAGTCGAAGTGCATAAACTCAGCGGCATGTAAAAACCGCTCGGCTACATTTTGTAGGCTTCCTCGGTAGCAATGAATATTGTGTTCATTGCAATACGCCGAAATGGTATCATCCGACGAATGGTTGGAGGTGGCCACCACAATTTGATCCTCCGTAAAGATTTCACGAAGCTTGGAATACGTGTGCCATAAAGCGGGATATCCAACCAAGTTCTTTAATATCTTGCCGCGTAGTCGGGTTGATTCAAACCGACAAAGAATTACTACTCCAACCTTAATCGAATGATTCATGCTTTGCGTTCTGAGATTTTTTTAGCCGGAATTCCACCCACAATTGCATAGGCATCCACGCTCTCTTTAACCACGGATCCAGCGGCAATTACCGCTCCATCGCCAATGGTTACGCCTTTTAAGATTTTCGCTCCTGTGCCTATCCAAACATCATTTCCAATAACAATCGGGGCGCTTATATTGGCCTGAGAATTAATGAGTTGGTCGCGTTTAATGTCATGATCGGTATCTACCAAATACACAAAAGGGGCAATGAGGCAATTATCGCCAATTTGGATGGAGGAAGAGGCAAAAAGAAAGCTGTAATAACCAAAGGTAGTGTTCGCTCCAATCCGAATTTCCGCTTGAGCGTTGCATGCACAAAGCTTCGCGCCTTCTTTTAACATAGCATTTTGTTGAATGTAGATGTTTTTAGGAAAACGCATCAAATCAACATTTTTATCAATGTGCACACCTCTGCCTAAAAAACCCAATCGTTGTTTTTGCCACCACCAGCGGAACCGGCTTCGAAGGGATGTTTTAGTATGTTTTCTAAGTTGTGATTGGGAGTTCATCGATGTTCACTTTTTTATAGGCATCAATATATGATGTGGTTGTAACATTAACAATTTCTGCTTGATTAAGTGCGGCGTATTCCAATAAAAACCAATACGCCTTAAACGAGAAACAGAACTTCTCTAATACTTCGTGCAAACGCCGAGTTTCAATACTCCCTTGCTTGTACATTGGTTTTGGCTGATCAGAAAGCAAGGTAGAAGCACCTTTGAACTGATGTGCATAAAAGTGCTTCTGCCCGATCAATACCTCGTTTTGTGCGTTAACAGATATTTCCGACAACCAGCTGTGGTCAGATCCACAAAGGATGATTCTTTTAAAACCGAGGTTTATACCTATAAGAATAGAGGGTATGAGGACATTGTGTGGTCGTGGACAAGCCCAATATCTTTTAAGTAAAAAATGAAAAAACTTTGGGCTTCCATCCAAAGGAGACGTGTTGTAAAAGTTTAGGCGAATATTCGAATTGGCAGACATATATTGAACCCAATCGGGAAAGCCTTTTGCAATTACGGGAACAAAGAGGTCGAGCGGCCAAGCTGTTTTATGTCTGAGATTTTCGAATAACTTTTTGCGGTCTTCAGCCCAATCCTGTTTTTCTTCGTTTTTCCAGTATTCCTCAGAAACGATTACGTAGAGTTCCGGTTTAAATATTTCAAATTCAGCAGTTGCCGCAAAGTAATTTACGGCACAAACAGACCTCCCTTTGCGCAGTGCTTTGAGCTTGTTTGTTTCTTGAGATAGCGAAGGCCCATTGCCAAGAATAATCAAGTCATCCGTCTGCCTCGCAGCCAACACCTTAACACCGGTTTTAAACAAGAGGGCCGCTTTAAACAGACCTGCCATTCTTTCCGCAAATGTTTTAACTAATGAGCCCAAGGTTTGTTCTTCGAATGAAAGGCAAAAATATACAATTAACGCCTGCCTTTTGAGCCAACACCATCAAGTTATGCCGTGCAGAACATATTTCGTAATTGCTGCTGTTGAATAAAGTACCAACTTCAATCCAATAATGGCGATAATTTTAATAATTTTGCGCCCAAGAGATAATAGCATGTTCAACATTATAATCTTTGGCCCTCCTGGTGCCGGAAAAGGAACGCAAAGTTCCAGATTGTTAGAAAAATACAACCTCAAGCATTTATCTACAGGCGATGTCTTTCGAGCAAACATAAAGGGCGAAACCGAATTGGGCGTGCTTGCTAAATCGT
>JBLHHI010000128.1:0-8823 GCA_047614125.1 Bacteroidia bacterium
CGTAAATGGATCGAATGGTGTTTGATTTAATCTTATCTGCGGTGGTGGCAAAGTGCTTAAACGTCTTTTTGGTTCGATCAAAGAGAAAGAGTCCTTCATCCCGCGAACCAATCCACAATCGGCCTTTTGAATCCTCAAAAATGGCTCGTACAGCCCTGGTTTCTACGTCTTTATATTTTAGTACGGGATAAACTACCAGTTCTTCTGTTTTTGGATCGAACGATGCGAGCCCATTGCCCAAGGTGCCCAACCAAATTATTCCATCTTTCGATTGATAGATGGAGTAAATGATGTTGTTTGCTGGCTTTCCGTTGTAAACAAAATTGCGGAAAAGGTTAAAGAGCTTTAAGTTTTGATCGAACTTACTTATGCCGTTTCGGCAACCAAACCAGAGTATTCCTTCCCGATCCATAAACCCAATGGTAACCTCGTCTCCAATTAGGGTTCTGCCATCAAAGGTGTTGTTCTTGTAGGAGGTGAATTCGTTGCCATCGTAATTCAGCAGCCCACCGCCCAATGTTCCAATCCAAAATAAACCATTTCGATCTTCTTCTATGAAGTTCATCAAATTAGCTCCTCGAATTTTAGGAAGCGGGATGGCCGTAACCACATCAAGTTCCGTATCCCAAACTTGCAAGCCCTGGCCGTTGGTGGTAATATATACCTTTGAGCCCTTGTGCAACATGTCTGTAATGAACTGATTTTCAAACAAATCCAACGAACTAAACTTTTTAAAAGCATGGTCCTTGAACAAGACAGCTCCGTGCTGAGTTCCAACCCAATACCCTAAGTCGCTGGCCTCTTTGCTGAATGAGTTGACATAATCGTTTGGTAATAAACTGTTCGATTGATTGTAAACCTTCCAGATTTTTTTGTCAATATTGGCCACCACCATTCCTCCGCCATCTAACCCAATTAACATGCGGCCAGCATCGTCTTCTCCTATACAGTTTACTTGATACTTATTAGCCTCATTGTTTTTATCTCGGATTACGTATTTCTTGAAGGTATGTGTTCGTTTGTCAAATTCGTTGAGATCGCCCGTGAAGGTTCCCACCCAAAGTCGTCCCTTCGTATCCTCATAAATACAGGTTATGTGATTGTTGGATAGGGAGTTATCTTGTCGGATGTCGTGCTTAAATATTTTAAAATCATAGCCATCGTATCGATGAAGTCCTTCTGCGGTTCCAAACCACATAAAGCCTTCACTTCCTTGCGTTATACCGGTTATGGTGCTTTGGGCTAAACCATCTTCGCGACCAATGTTTTCGAAATGTATGATGTCTTTTTGCGCAAAACCAATAAAGGCCCAACACAGAAACATGCTCAGCAATAGGGATTTAACCAGTATTTTAGGATGAAGCGTGTATACCACAGACCAAAGATAAGACTTAACCTATAGCTTGCTTAATGCCGCCAAAAATGCTTCTTTTCTTCGTTTGGATACGTCGGCAGAATCGCCATTCGACATCACCACGTAGCCACCTTCTCCACGAACGTACTTCTTCATCTCGTGCAAGTGGATCAAGTATGATTTATGAACTCTAAAGAAATCGTATTCGGCCAAAAGGTCTTCGTATTCTTTTAGATTTTTGGAAGTAGTAATGCGTTCGCCGGTTTTTAGAAAGAAGTAGGTATAAGCACCGTCTCCACGCAAATAAACTATGTTTTCAATTTTGATGAACAACAGGCCATCCGAACTGGAAATGGCAATTTGTTGGTTGGCAGAGTTGGATTTTAAGTTGTTCATGAATACCTCAAAATTCTTGTTTACCGTATCATTCGAACGTTTTTCCTCTACCTTTTTGACGGCATTTACCAACTCATCTAAATCAATGGGTTTGAGAAGGTAATCAATTGCTGTAGTTCGAAATGCCTTTAGCGCATATTGCTCATGAGCCGTTGTAAAGATCACTTCAAAGTTTATTGGGTGGATGGCATTGAACAATTCAAAACCGTCGTTTTTTGGCATTTCAACGTCTAGGAAAACCAGATCGGGCTGGTGTTTTTCAATGGCTTTAATGCCAATTGTCACGCTTTCGGCCGTAGCAATAACCGATACATCCTTAACCATTTCGGTTAACATGGTCTCCAAGCCTTGTCGGCTTTTTAGTTCGTCGTCGATGATAATTGCTGTGATCATAGTTTTGTTTTTAGTGCCGTTGTTGAATATCTATTTGAAAGAAACAGGTTTTATTCCATTCCGTCGTATGTGAGTAAAGTGATTGATTATCAAGCATTTTCAATCGGTCCATTGCCAACTCTGTTTTCTTTGATGATTTTTCGTGCAGGGTTTGTTCCGGTTTTTTTTGGATTTTTATTTGCATGTTTACCCTCGATTCGTTGGCATCAATTTCCACCTTAATGGAGTTTTCTTTTTGCTCTAAACTCAAAAGCAAGGCATTTTCAATGAAGCTTTGCAAAACAAAAGTCGGTATTTCGAGCGCATCTTCGCTTACCGTAATTTTAAGAATGTTCTTGCCTTTAAAAACCGGAAATCGTTCGCCTTCCAACCTTACATAATCTGTTAAAAACTTAACTTCATCCGCTGCCGAATGGGCAGTTTGATTGCTCGATCGCAAGCTCATTTTCAATAATCGATTGTACATCTGCAAGTTTGAAAAGGCTTCTTTCGACTTGCCCAACAAAAGGTCGGATTGAATTGAATTGAGAACGTTCAACATGAAATGCGAGCCAATAAATGCTTTGGCGGAGTTCAAAACGCTATTTTCCAACTCAAGGTCGTTCATGTACTTTGTTTAGGGGGCCAATTTCCGCAAATATAATTCATGAACCAAACCCATTTTTTGAATGGCGAGCCTACGAGGGTATGGCTCTATTGAATCAGCAAATTCTTTACCACGAAGTCTGATTCTGATTGGATGATTACCTTGTACAAACCGGAAGTAAGTGGGTCAATTTGATAACGATTGTCCACCATTTTGTGCAACTTGTCTGAAGTTGTACTTCCATTGAGCGCAATCACTTGTATTGAAATTGGGTTGCCGCTAATTTGCAGATAAATGGTACTTGAAGTTGTTGTTGGATTCGGGAAAATGGTAACATCCAAGGCACTAAATGTAAGTGCACCATATTGATTATCAAGGTGTTCTTCTTCAATAGGGACTTCATTTTTATAATCGGTTTGGTACGTTGGAAGCTTCTTGATATCATCTGGTCCTAGGGTAATTGAGCCCAAGTCTTTGTGATCTTTATCGCCGGGATTGGTAATTTCTGGAAGTTCATCAAAATCGTCGTATACCAAAGTATCATCTACAGCAATGCCAACTGCCTTATTGAAGAGCGTCGAATCCTTTGCATTGGCCTTAACAGACGTTGTGTCTTTTGCCGAAGCTTTGGCAACCACTTCTTTTTCTTCGTTGGCAGCAGAGGTTGGTATACTAAAGCCAAAAAGTACAACCCCGATGCAAAATGCTGTAAAAAATACTTTTTTCATAATTTGTAATGTAAAGATAGTACGGGATCTTGTTCAAATGGAGTCAGATTTACCAGCGGCAAGATTGCTTTAACAAACGGAGGGCTTAACACAGCCCTCCGTTGAATTGTAAGTGTACTTGTTGGTGCGTTTGACTTCGCACCTGTAGAAAGTGAAAGTGTAAAATTGTTCATTGGTTTTTTCATGGAGGGAAGTTTTGTTTTAATATCCACAGGTTAATACATTTGGAATACGAATTTCTGTACAAAGTAGGTTCGAACGGGCTTCCCGTCTTTCATACCCGGAATCCATTTGGGCATTATTTGAAGTACCCGGTTGGCTTCATCAAGCGCATCGTATTCCAATTCATCTTTTAATACCTTAACGCCAGTTATTCCACCGTTTTCATCCACTATAAACTGCACTACCAAAGTGCCACTGCGCTCCATGTCGTATATAATTGGAGGATATTTCAAGTTTTTATGTAAGAACTCACTAAGGGCCTTTTGACCACCGGGGAAATACGGTAATTTGTCGGGAATGCTTACTACTGCGTTTGGGTCGACCAAAGGAGGTGCCATGGGCAGTGTTTTTGGCAAATCTTTCTTAAACGTTATTTCCAGTACCTTCTTAACCGGCTTAATGTCTTTGTGATCGTCGATTAACTTAATGATGTTCGATTCTTCCCGACTCGTTTCTTGTTCCTCCTTTTTTGGCTCGTCTTCGGGCTTTGGTTCATCTTCGAAATACGTAATTGGAGGCATAAAACAAACATTACTTGAATTTTGCGCATAGATCACTTGGGTGTGAAATGCTTCGGGCCGTTCGATGTTAAAGGCCCACAAAATGGCCAGACAAGAAAAAGAAAAACCAAGACACAGGTTTCTGAACCGGTTCTTGTTTACGTTAAATCGTGGATTCATATTCATTGTTCTTTGTTTGAGGGTTAACTACAAATGGATACCGAATAGTACTGGAAGGTAAACGGGTTTTGACCAACGGCAGGGCGGGGTTAACAAGCGGAAGCTGAATTCCGCCATTGTTCTATGCTCCCTTACTATCGTGGTTGGACCAAGGTAAGCTCGTGTATTGAGAATAGATGTATAAATAGAACTATTGAAAACGGTATCCATGAATGGCTCCGTGCTTCAGCTCGGGGGAAATGTTGATTGATGTTTGATGACAACACCATCCATTGCTGCTCCATAGGAGCGAAGCCTTATTAACCCGGTTCGCAAGAGCTGGGATAAAAGGGCCGCATGTAGGACCACGCATCATAGAAACCCCAACGCCTTACGTCCGAAACAACCGAAAAACCTCGCCCTTTTTGAAAACTTGCGCAGTGGCCGGAAGCTCCAAAAATCCATCCGATTTATGCAAGCCCGCTAAATCTCCGCTGCCGTTTATAGCAACAGGCGCGGCCATTAACCGCCCATCTTTGTTTGAAAGTGACACTTGAGCAAAATACGTTAATGGTGGTTTAAAAGTTACGTTCGCATCCAATACGGCATATTCGGCAGCAGTGGGTTGCTGCATCGATGCATGCAACCAAGGCACCAAATACCGATGGGCACAAACGAAGGTAGAAACCGGGTTTCCCGGGAAGGCGAATACATTTAGCCCTTCTTTTGATCCAAACCAAAATGGCTTACCTGGCCGTTGTTCCACAATGTGAAAGTGTTGTTCAATATCGAGTTCCGCCAAAATTTCGGGAAGAAAATCAAACTTGCCCTTGCTCACCGCCCCGCTTAATAGTAGGGTGTCGAACTCTTTAACAATTTGCTGCAACGCGCTTTTAATCAGCGATTTATTGTCGGATAAATGAAAAAGCTGAGAAGATACTTTCAGATTATTGAGCATGGCTTCCAGACTCAAAACGTTGCTTTTCCGTATTTGATGTGGTAGCGGAATTTCATCAACTTCAATAAGTTCATCACCCGTTGAAATAATAGCAATTTTCGGTGGCTGAAGAACCTTTACCTTCGATATACCAACGGTAGCCAGAATTCCGATTTCGGCCGATCGGAGGATGCAGAATTTTTCCAAAATCAACGCGTGGGCTCCAAGGTCACTGCCTTGTTGGTGGATGTTCTGACGTAGTCTTAGAGTATCTAATTTTACCTCGGCCAATTCACCTTCAATTTCAACATCTTCATATCGAATAACACAATCACATCCTTCGGGTAAAACGGCGCCAGTCATTACCTCTACGCAATTCTTTGGATTCTTTAAAGAGAGCTTTGTACTTCCCGCAGCTTGAACACTTTCAACAAGAAAGCTTCTTTGCCCGCCGTTAAATGACTCAAACTGAATGGCAATTCCATCCATGGCAACCCGATTAAAGGGGGGGAAGTCGCGATCTGCGAAAACATCTTCGGCCAAAACTCGGTTGAGCGAATGGTTCAAAGAAACTTCGTGAACATCAGGCTTGTAAAGTCTGGATAAAATTTCCTTTTCTGCCGATTCTACCGTATTCATCTATCCACCAATGGTTGCCATGCTTTCGGTAATTCCTTCACCCATACGTCGTTGTTCGGCTTCTTTTCCGTCTCGAGCCTTGCCGGAAACGGCAAACTTTATGGCTTCTTTAATCTTTACGTCCGAAGATTCATCGCGCAACATTTTTCGCAAATCGAGGTGGTTGTTACTGTACAAACAAGTTTTCATTTGCCCGGTTGGAGTTACTCGAAGTCGGTTGCATGAACCACAAAAGGTTCTGGTGTACGAAGCAATAATGCCCAACTTTCCCTTCCAGTTTTTAACGGTATAATCCTGACTGGTAGAGGCAAATTTAAACGGTTCTTTATTTGAAATATCGAGGTGTTTAAAAAGTTCGCGTTCTATATCAAGGTGGTTTAAGGTTTCGCGAGTTTCATCGCTGCCGTTAAAAGGCATTTCTTCTAAAAACCGAACCGTAAGATGCTTTTTTTCAGCCAGTTTAGCCATGTCGATGATTTCATCGCTGTTAATGCCATTCATAACTACCATGTTCAATTTAACAGGAATGTTGTGCAATAAAAAAGCATCAATCGATTCCAAAACTGCCTCGAGATAATCAAACTTTGTAATGGCAACAAATCGGGCGGCGTTTAGCGTATCCAAACTAATATTAACGGATTTGCATCCGGCATTAATAAGCGCCGATATGTGAGGCAAAGTATGGGTTCCGTTTGTGGTTAAATGCCAATCGGAAATGGCGCCTTGTTGGTGTATGGCTTCGGTAAACTCCATAAAGCCTTTTCGAGCAAAGGGCTCTCCACCCGTTAGTCTAAGCTTATTAACCCCCAGCTCTGAGAACAATTGAATCAAATGAAGCATTTCTTCGTACGAGAGCAAATCTTTTCGTCCAACAAAATCAATCCCACACTCGGGCATGCAATAATGACAACGCAAGTTGCACCGATCGGTAATGGCCAATCGGAGGTAGTTGTGTCTTCTTCCGTGTGAATCAAGGAGCATGCTCTTTTTGAAAATTTTTAGATTTCAAAGGTAGGTATTGAGATGTGAGTATCAAGTATCAAGAATGGAGAGTTGAGAATTGATGATGGAGAATGATATTTTGTGGGGTGCTTGTAAGTGTTTATACGAATCTTCATACTTAATTCTGAAATGGTTCGGGTAAAGATAAGGTCGATTTGTTTTGATATAGGTAGATCGAATCTCTATTTCCATTTTCTTGCTCAACTAGTTTGTAACGCTCAATAAACCAGGATTTTAACTTGTGATGTTTGCGCACCATTCCTTCATCAACCCCGGTAACTATATAGGTTGGCGGATGCGAATAAAAGCTATTAATGTATCGGTCGATTCGTTCAATAGCAAATTCATCCTGAACCGTGAAATAGGAAAAAAAGCCCACCGGTATGGTTTGTTGGCTGTGCGTTTCGGATCTTATGTATAAATCAAAAAGCGAAATGTCTTCGATGAATAATGATTTGTTTTTAATAGAATTACTCTTAACAATATCTACGATTTTGGTGTAACCCAAGGTGTGAGATTGTTTTGAACGAAAAGCCTGAGGTATTGAATGGCCACTAAACCATATTAGAATAATGATCGCAATCCCATTTGCTAAATATTTTATCTTTTTGGAGTATAACCATTCAACCATTTGCAGTTTTTGAACAATCGAAAACATTGATAACGTGAGCAAAAGGGTGAAAGAAGATAAGACTTGCATGAAATAATGCTGAAATTGGTATCCTGTGAGCGAAATTGAAATCCAACCAAGTAAAAATTCAACTAGAAAAAGCACCAAAAAAATGCGGATTCTACCACCAGCAAAGGCAAGGCCAGCAACAATTAATAACCAACACATATTTAATGAAAACACATATGGGTTTAACATACTTTTAAAGAAGCCGTAATTGGCTATAATTTTATCCCTAAATGGCAAGGATTGTGCATCGCTGTACGAAAAATTGTAAACCAAATGTCTCCAATAATCAAAGGTCGAATCTGTCCTTAGCAAATAGAGAAAGTACAGAAAGAAAGGTAGGAGGCCAAAAATGAGAACCCAAAATAAATGCCAATGACGTTTTCTCTTAAATATCATGTACGTAATAAAAAGCGCCCAAGGCAGAATTGATAATCCGTAAGGTTCTTTAAAAAAGGTAGAACTTACCAAAAGTGTAACACTGCCAAAAATCCACTTTAAGGATTGTTCTTTATAATACCGCAATCCAAAATAAACACCTCCAATAAGTAATATTTGGGCATATTCTTCCGTAAAATTACCTCCTTGGTAAAATGGAGTGAAATAGAATAATATAGAATAAAAGCATGTGGACAAAAGCGCAACGAATCGAGAATGGGTTATTGAATCAATTAGCTTAAAGAAAAATACGAGATGCAGAGCACTCATGCTTAGTTGAAGAATCCAAATGGATTGTTGTTCAACACCAAAAAGGTAAATGGCAAGCGAATTAAGCTCATAGACGCCAAAGGGTTTGGCATCCCAAACGTCCTTGTACAAAACCTTCCCATCTAATAAATGATATCCAATGGCAGAAAAAGCTTGGCTATCGTAATCTATAAAACCATTAAAATTGATTTGGATGAAAGCGTATGAAAACGCTGTAGTTGTGATTAAAACTAGTAAAACCTGAAGAATAAAATTGGTTTGATCAAAAGGATCAACCAATTTCATAAATTTCATAAATTGCTTTACCTGTTTGGATTAATTTTTAGGCAAGATATTGAAATTAAGGTAAATAATTGACTGATAAATGGTCGGGAGTGTCAAGGATTTTTAGTGAAAAGCTAAAAACCTGAGTTCGATTCATATTTTGAATTCAGAACGCTTGTGAACAGTGAGTTTCGAGTAAAAATTGCGAAGACAGGGCGGGCCCTTTCGAGTAATTTTTACGATGAAAATCGATTTTCAC
>JBLHHI010000129.1:0-8796 GCA_047614125.1 Bacteroidia bacterium
TACACTTGTGAAAAGCGATTTTCATCGTAAAAATTACTCGAAAGGGCCCGCCCTGTCTTCACAATTTTTACTCGAAACTCACTGTTCACAAGCGTTCTGAATTCAAAATATGAATCGAACTCAGGTTATAAGGTCATGTAAGAATCGTCAACCTGATTGGTCATCCTGATTAGTCATTCTGATTAGTCATTCTGATTAGTCATTCTGAACTCGTTTCAGAATCGTTTCAGAATCGTTTCAGGGTTATTTCAGGTTCAAGCTCAAATTTCATTTCAATTCAAAATTCAGCATTTATCATTCAATTTTTTTTTAACAATAAACTATAAACCCAAAAACCCTCAAACCAATCACCCCTTACTCCAAATTCGCACATTGAGATCCAACAGGTCAATGATATCAACGATGTAGCTGAGATCTCGAACAAAGGAATCGATGATTTTCGGATCCGAATAATCCAGTTTTTTAGGGGCTTCAAAGAAGTTGCGATGTGAGTTAACCCCAATGTAAACCTTATTGTTGATGAACGAAAGTGAGATTTCCTTATCGTACTTAGCACGAAGTTTCAGAATGCGCTCCATAAAGCTGGTGCTGATCAAATAGCGCGCTTCTATTTGATCGCTACTATTTACCACAAAGTATTTTTCGAACTCGGCATTCTCTAATTTAACCACTTGCAGTCTGGATGCCAGCCGTTGAAGGCCGGCCCCAAGCCATTTGCCCAAGAATCGTTCAGCAAAATCGGGCTGAACCAAGGTGGTTCCATTAAAATGCTTGTTAAAATCGGCAATGAGGAGTACGCCCTGAAAAATGGTTTCGTAGGTTGTGCTGTCTTTTGTTTGAATGCGACGTTGTGTATGCAGTTCTGAAAAAGTAACATGTGTTTTATCAATCATGCCTTCAAAATAGTCTTCCCCATTGTATCGATCGGCCGAGGAGAAAAGCTGCGATTCATTATATCGTTGCTCGGTTAAGAACGAATCAGGTTCATAATTTAAGTCTGGATACAACGCTTTTACTGCCTTGGCAAAGACTTGATTTTTGAGTGAACTCCGAACCTCTTTTAGTCCATTTCCATATTTAACCGCAATTATTATTGCTGTTATGGAGGTGATTACCAACGAAATAATCGGAACAATAAAGTAGGCAGGATTAAAAACGCCAATTAAGAATCCAGCAACACCAACACCAAAAATTGGTAAAAGCCACTTTTTTAATCGATGTTTAAACTTAGCTTTTACTTTGAGCTTTTGCTCGCTTAGTTTTGCCAATAAGGGGCTAAGCTTCGAATGAAGTTCTTGAATCGACACGTTAAAGGCTTTTCGCTTTACGACTTAAATAAATTACCAACATTCACATTGGCCCGGTCGGTGTCTGGAATTTCGAACGAAGCTTTTCGCTGCAAGTTCATCCAACCCGAAACCACATTAGATGGAAAGGTTTCAATGCCGTTGTTTAAGCTATTAACCGCCGCATTATACGAACGGCGAGAGGCAGAAATTTGTTCTTCCACCTCGTTTAAAGCTTGCTGCATTTGCAACACATTGGTGTTGGATTTAAGATCGGGATAGTTTTCAATTTGAACAGAAAGCTTGCCTAAGTTGGCAGAGAGTTGGTTTTCCATATTGAAGCTGTCTTCCTGACTTAAGTTACTGTCTGTCAACCCTTCACGCAACGAAACAATCTTGGTTAAAAGATCTTTTTCGTGCGTCATAAAGGCTTTAACCGCTTCTACCAAGTTTGGAATTAAATCGCGGCGCTTTTTCAACATTACATCAATGGAGCTAAAGGCATTCTCAACAAAGTTTCTTTTGCGGATGAGTCCGTTGTAAATGCCAATACCAATTAATACAGGAAGGATTACAATGGCGGCAATAATTGCTAAAATGGGTATCATATTCTATTGGGCTTTCTTGTTATACGAAAGAACGTAAATAATGATACAATTCCATTAAAAGGCAGATTGATTTTAGATGACTGGTTAAATAATTTCGCCCGATTATGATGCGGGTATATCATTTACTTTTTGCGGCTCCCCCCAATTCAAATTCTTCTACCTCAATTACTTCACCGGCTTGCATATCGCTTAAATGAATATCTCCAATTCGCACACGCATTAAACGGTGGGTTGGAAAACCTACTACCGCACTCATCTTACGCACTTGACGGTATTTTCCTTCTACAATGGTAATAGACACCCAGCTTGTTGGTCCATGACCCTCGTGACGAAGGTGTTTAGTTCGCGGCTTAAAGCCAGGTGGTTCGGTCAATCTATGCACCTTGCAGGGAAGGGTTGTGTATTGTTCACCTTCAACGGTGATTGGAACACCTGCTCTAAGTTGTGCAATTGCTTCATTGGTAATCAATCCATCCACTTCAATAAAGTATTCTTTTTCTACCTTCTTACTGCGCACTTGCTCACTTACCTTCCCATCGGTTGTAAGAAATAGCAGACCTTCCGAATTTTGGTCAAGTCGGCCAATCGACATTGTTCCTTCCGGAAAATCGTGCAACTCACCGAGCAGTTTCTTGTTTTTTCGACGCTTCTGATTATTAACAAACTGAGAGAGGTAGTGATATGGCTTATGAAGAATGAAGTGGCGATGTTTTGACATTTTATCTACTCAAGTAATTGCAATTCAGCGTCTTACGTTTTCCTTATCTTTATTACCCCGCTTTTGTACAAATAAACCGCATTTTTCAGCACTTCTTGCAAAGCTACTGTAGGCAGGTCGAGGTTGGGATTCACACCAAATATCTTCATGCGTTTTCGACTTCCGGTTTCCAGATTTGGATGCGAAAGATGATTTCCTTCCACAAAAAGTACATAAAGCTCACGCCTTTCTTTATCCATCCATAAATAGCAAAAGGCTTTTTTATAATAACAAAAACACGGCATGCCATATTTTGTTGTTTCGGTAATGTTGGAGTCGATTTGAAGGATAATGGATTGAAGAGCTAATAAACAACTTTGATAAGGTTCAGATTTGGTTGGGTAGAGTGCAGAAAGATTGGCCATAATGGTTTTTTACTCCTCAACTTTGGTCACCTCTAAAAAATCCGGGTCGCCATCCAATGGGTAGCCTTCTACCTTCGTTCCAAATACGGTAACGTATTTGTCGAGGTTGATTGCAGCGCTTCTCAACGCATACTTTGAAATCGTATGTGTTCCGTATTGATAAGTAGTAATTCCTTGTTGTTCCAAGGCGCCATGTGCCTCGACTATTTTAGAATCTTGATCATCATTGTTACATGAAATCAATATTAAACAAATGGATACGATAACGACATTTTTAATGAGCTTCATAGTATTTCGAAATTAGAAAGAATCGTTCTTCTTTAAACAAAAAGTTTATACGATTTCAACCAGCATTTTAATTTGCTCGAGCATCGTTGGCAAGCCCTGCTCTGAATGTTGCTGACCTTGTTCTGAAGAGAAACCTTCTTGAGTCCATGTGAAAATTACTTGATTATCACCTTGTTTATCAATGTGATAGCTCACCAATAAGTAGTTCTCCGCCTTGTCTTCCAAACCCGAAAACACGCTCCAATAGTTGTATTTCAATCTTTCATTTAACTTATTTTCAACAACGTTGCCCTGGTCTTTGTACGTTTGGCCTTCGTATTCTCCTTGAAATATAATAGAACTACCCTCTTACCAATCTGTTATTGCTTCGGTTCCGAAGAGGTAGACTTTAATTTTTTCTGGATCAGTTAAGGCATCCCAAACTTGAGTCGCAGAGGCATTAATAGCGATGCTTTTGGATACTTTTAGTTTTTTGTTCATTGAGCAAAAGTACGGATTGTAATTGGTCACAAAGCCACCACAAAATCATTGAGCTGCATACGCATCGTACGTTGTCTAATGCTCCCTAAATCGGAAATAAGCAATGAAAACACATGCAATAAAAATGGCCAGGTTAATCAGCACATTCTTGTATTCTCCTCGATGAAAGTGAATGTACGCGGCGGGGGCCATGATGCATCCTAAGCATAAAGTAGATAAGGGTACGATAAACTTTGTAACATCGACTAAATAAGGCAAGAAAAGCCCAATTGCACCCAATATTTCAGCAAATCCAATGAATTTAATGGACCATTTCGAAAGTCCTTCTACTCCGGTCTGTCCCTTTTCCACCAGCGTTTTCTCATTGTAAAAGACCTTGTTAAGCCCTGACAATAAAAAGATAAAGCCAATGATGCCTTGAAGTATCCAAATGAATGTATCCATTTTTTTTTAAGGTCTTGTACTCAGATAACTTTATGATTCTTCAACATATTTTTTAAAAGCATCCATATAGGTCATCGATTGTTTTTTGAACATGCCTTGAAACAAGAACCCCATAATTTTCATCAAGCCTTTTAATTCGAAGTAGCTGTTGTTAATTTGCTTTACGCTGTTGTTGTCATTTTTTTCAAATTTCATTTCCACTTCGTTGTAGCCCATCTTGCTTTGATAGCCAAACTTGATTTGGTTGGGCATGTCTTGCTCCAAAATGGTTTCTGAAATCTTGATTTCTTTGTTTTTGTGCAGGTTGGTGAAATCGCTCTTTGCACCCACCTCTCCTGGTGTTCCAGAAATGTGTTCGATGGTTTGCAATCCATCCATCCAGTGTTTAACACCTTCTGTATCTTTAAATTTTTCGGCTACTTATGCCAGCGGTTTGGATATGATGTTGGATAGGGAATATCGCATGTGGCTCGTATTATATTGAATATTAAAGTATGATAATTCGGTGCCAAGTTAAATATAATGTCAATTAATTGGAAATTAGCCACTGTATTCGATCGTATGAAACCAAGTAGTGAACAATCGTAATTATCCCAAATACTTTAGCTAAAATTTCGTGTTCCGTGTCAAAAAGTACCCAAGTTGCAAAGGCAAAAAAAATGAGTTCTAAAATTAAGCGAATGATTCCGTTGGTTGGAATGGGCGCTGCACCCGATCTGCTCGGATCATTTGGCACGGCAAAGGTGGCCCACAAAACAGCCATAAGCACTGGAATACCAAAGGCCAGTGCATATTTCCACCATCCATTGCCATGTTTCCAACCCCAAACTCCAGCTGAAGTTAAGGCCACCAGTTCGAGTAAAAATCGCAGAGCTAAGTTTATTGGATTCGACCCCATTTGTGGTAAACCATTATTTGCCGCCGTCTCACTTTATGCAGTTGTACACCACAAACTTTTTGTCTTCGGCTACAATTTCAACTTCCTTAAATATTTTAACTAAATGCGTTTTATAGTTTAAGTGCTGACTAGCAACCAATTGCAAACTTCCTCCCACCTTTAAACAACGTTGCGCTTCTTTAAAAAGCGCCAAAGGAATTTGAATGTTTATCTCATGCTCGAAGTGATACGGCGGATTGGTAACGATGAGATCAAAGTGCTTTGATGGAAAGGGTACCAGGTTGTTATCGAAATGATGATAAACGTTCTCTCCTTGAAGGTTTAACTTGGCCGATTCAACCGCCAAATTAGAGTCATCCATCAAATGGAGCTCAACTTCGGGAAATTTCATTAGAATTTCTTTCGCAATGATGCCATTGCCAGAAGCCAGATCCAGCACGCATTGATCCGTGTCTTTACATTGAAGGTGCTCCACTAAAAATTGGGTAGCGTAGTCGATGTGATCGGAAGAAAAAACGCCAAAGTATTGTTTATACTCCTGATTATTAAAGGATAGTGTATTAATGACTTCCTTCTTGGTGGTCTTTTTCTTTTTGGTTAGGATGAGTAAGCGTGCCTTCTTTTTGGCCTGCGATTGCTCAACTACCTCAAAATAATCTTCTGCCACCTTGATCATCGAAGCATTGAAATGTCGGGTCATAAAAGAACAAACAGCCGTTGCACCAACTTTTGAATTTTGAGCAAAATGTTCCAGAAAAAGCTCGAAGAGTTGAACCGACTTTGGAATCTTAATCAAGCCAAAATCCAGCTTACCTTTTAGCTTTTCTAATGGATGAACAAAGCTTGGCACTTCCAGTTCGTTCTGCTTCAAATTGGCTAAAATGGCCTTTTCTTGACTCTTTTGGGTGAGCACCACATGGGGAGTTAAGTGTATTAAATGGCAGGTTAAATATCCAAATCGGTCGTTGTAAACCGCCATCTTGCCCGGTGCTTTTTTACGTTCGCTAAGGTGTTCGAGCATGAGCTCATCAGCAGCACTCCATGGGCGCAGTGATCGATCTTCTGATAAATCAAATCGATCAAATTTATACGTGTTTTTTTCTTTCAATGAATTCGTCTTGTGCCGTTAAAGGCGGGCAAAGGTCGGTAAGTTAGCGTTCAATTGAAGGATATTTATCTTCAAATCTAGATTGCCTACACAACACCTCCAATATCCAGATCGGTACAACGCCTCAAATACATCTTTTTTGAAGTTGGACAGAAATAAAAAACGTTGTTGCGCTCAATAAAAAGGAGCATGCTTTGTTACCCAAGATTTTGATCTTGAGTGAAATTTACTCCATCAAAATGAAAGAAGATGCTGAATTGTTAAGCTAAGGTAAATTAGCCTTTACGGGTAACCAGCTTTCCACCAATCCAAGCCATAGGAATGTAGGCAATTAGCACGTCAACTGCTGCAAACCACGTTGGTCCGGGTAGCATATAATTTACCATAATTCCGCCCAATAAAAAGATTGCTCCTACAATCAAGGCCATTCTCATTTTGTAGGTGGCAGCAATGCTGGCAGCCAATACGGCTCCAATGAGCGTTCCCAGAGCATGTGCTAAAAAAGGGAAAATAAAGTGCTCGTTGCTCAGTGTCGGCATGATTTCAAAGGCTACCATGTCGCTTGGGTCGATGCCCTCGATGAGATACATTTTGTGACCAACTTTAATAAGGCCCATGTTTACAACGCTTCCTATCACCCAACCTCCAACAACAGCCAAAATGTTTTTACCTATGGGATTCACACTTTTTAGCTTTAAGTGCTTTTGATTTGTAATATCTATATTTTCTAATAAATGTTGTTATTTCAATAATAAAAGGCGCTGTAGTTGACCTTTCAAATGAAAATAAAGATGCGACCTCTCCAGGGTCGTAATTCTGTTTAAATTCTTTTTCTACTAGAAGTGACCCTGTCAGGGTCAATATTCCCTTTGTATTACCTTCTACGAGATGCGACCCCGCAGGGGTCGTGAATTTATTAGAATCTTGTTCTGAAAGATGTGACCCTGTTGAGGTCATAAATGAACATAAAGTACTTATAATCATTTACTTAACAAATGCGGCCAATCAATCATGCATTCCTTTCCCTTCAAAAATCTTTGACGTGCATTTCTCTATTCTTGTAATCCTTGTGGCCGATTGCTTTGCCCCGGAAAAATGCAAGTTATAACCTCTCCTACGTCCAGGAGTTAAGGCCTCAAAGGCTGCTTTAAAAGCGGGATCGTCGTCGAGTGCGTTTTGAAGTTCGATGCAATAATCAAGTTCGTTATGTGATTTATATTCAACCTTTAAACCTGCCTTTTCATTTTCGATGGCATCGTTGATGTACGCTTTTAATACAGATTCTTGTTTATGGATTTGCTCAACATTTGTAAATTTAATCACTCGAGCCGACTGGGTGTTTTCACCAGGCTTTTCCAACAATTTATATTCATCTTTGAGCAAAGCCCCCTTAAAAAAACTGAGAACGCAATGATCGTTAAATGCACTTATCACCACCACATTGTTGCCCCAGTAGGTGTAACAAGGCACTCCCCATTTTACTTCCTCGGTTAACTCACTGGCCAAGACTAAGCCTCGCAAGAGTTTTAATTCTTCGGTCCACTTATGCACCTTACAGTGAGGCGTATTGCCCAATGGACAACGCAAACAGCCCGAAACTAGGTAGCCATCGACGGTTGCGTTTAGCTTAGAATCAGTCATTTAAACCCTTTCCTTCTAGAATATTAGGTGTAAATTTCAGTATTCTGGCTATACGAGTTTTGGGTTGTTTGGCCTGTGCAAAGTGGAGCAAATATCCACGTTTCCTACCTGGCGTGAGCGTTTCGAAGGCCTTTTTCAAGTCTGGGTTATTGTTTAATAACATGGCAAATTCTTCGGGCATCTTAAATTCAGCCGTATCCTTCATGTCTACTTCCAATCCTGCAATCTCAACTTCTATGGCTTCAAAAACATAGGCCTTTATGATATCCTGTAAATCAACAATCTCTTGCAGGTTGGTAAAACGTAGTTGCCGGGCTGCTTGCACATTTTCTGTTTGTTGAATTAACAAGTTTTTAGAATCACTAAGCAAAACTCCTTTGTGAAATAAGAGTGCACAGTATTCATTAAAACCATGGATAAGAACTACGTTTTTTTCATTGAAGCTATAACATGGGTGCATCCACTTAAAATCTTCAGCAAGCCCAATGTCGAGCAATATGGTTCGCAAAAATTTGCTTTCTTCTTTCCATTGCTTTGCTCCATTTATGTAGGCATCTACTTTTGGGTTCATGTATTTGTATGCTTGAAGTGCAAAGTTATAAAAAAGAAGTTTTTTGTGCGAGCTGTGCATGAATTAAACAATGCCGCATCATTCTGCTTAGTTGTCTGGACATGCCCTAAATTGAATTCAGGGTGACGATTTGGGTAAGGTAAGGCACTGAAACGTTTAAGATGGTATGATGGCCAAGAGACACCAATTACATCATCCAATGGCTTTTTGCAGATACACGGTAAGTCGCAATAGCAATGCTAGAAAATCCAAGTAATTAGAAAGACCAGTGTTGTTATAACTACTGCACCTAATACTGAAATAAATATCCTTCTAAACGGAGAGAAATGTGCTTTATCACTTTTGGTTTT
>JBLHHI010000130.1:0-8732 GCA_047614125.1 Bacteroidia bacterium
AGATGAAACCGAGATGCGCAACATCAAGTTGATTGATATTATGGGCAAAACGGTCTACCAACAAGAGGTACGAACCGATCGAGTAGAGCTGGATTTATCTACACATGCCAACGGTATTTACTTCTTGCTCTTGCCATCGGGACAAAGTGTTAAAGTGATTAAGAACTAAGCATTTTAAGATTCTTAAAAGAAAAAAGCCCTCGCAGAACATGCGGGGGCTTTTTTATGCGTCTTGTGTCCAGCGCAAATGTTAAATTGCTTGGTGTTACCATCTGGACAAAGCGTAAAGGTTATTAAGAATTAAGCATCTAACAATTGTAAAAACCTGAGTTCGATTAATCCTTGCGGTTCAGAACGCTTGTCAATAGTGAGATGCGAATGAAAATTGTGAAAAAATAGCGGGCTATTTTGAACGATTTTGATGAAGTAGATTGCTGTTGCCAAGTGGAAATGAGAAATTTGCTTTTTAATAAAGCCGCATAGTCTTCCTTATCAGTTCTTGGTTTACCCCGGTAAACCTACAAACATGACGCTTCGACTATACAATTTTATAAAAATCTGAACCTGCAAATATTAATCGAACTCAGGTTAAAAACAAATAAACCTAGGTGAATAGTGCGAAGATGATTTCACACCAATGCATACCCCGTTCCTTCAGGGCGGGGTGAATGCTCAGATCGTAACAACCTACATAGCCCAGCAATTCAGTGCTGGGTACATATGATGAGAATGATGTTTTCAATCCAAACCCAATCCAAATGCATCTCGCGTTTTTTCTGCGATTTCATAGCCGGCATCGGCATGTCGGATAACGCCCATGGCTGGATCGTTGTGCAAAACGCGGGCAATGCGCTCGTGTGCATCTTGCGTTCCATCGGCAACGATAACCATGCCAGCGTGTAAGCTGTAGCCCATGCCCACACCGCCTCCGTGATGAAAGCTCACCCAAGAAGCACCACCAGCAGTATTAATTAAGGCATTTAGAATTGGCCAATCGGCAACGGCGTCGCTGCCGTCTTTCATGGCCTCTGTTTCTCGGTTTGGAGATGCTACGCTGCCGGTATCTAAATGGTCGCGCCCAATAACAATAGGAGCGGAGACCTCTCCGTTTTTAACCATTTCATTAAAAGCCAAGGCCGCCTTTTCGCGCTCTCCCATTTTCAACCAACAGATTCTGGCTGGCAATCCTTGAAAGGCTATTTTTTCTCGGGCCATCGTCAACCATCGCAACAACCCTTCGTTTTCTGGGAAGAGTTCTTTGAGCTTTTCATCCAACGCATAAATATCGTTTTCATCGCCACTCAACGCTACAAATCGGAACGGCCCGGAACCTTCGCAAAACAACGGACGAATGTAGGCTGGAACAAAACCTGGGAAATCAAAGGCATTTTTTAAGCCTTGCGCCAGTGCTTGACCTCGAATGTTATTGCCATAGTCGAACGTAATCGCTCCTTTTTTCTGCATGTCCAACATCAACTGCACATGCGTTTTCATGGAGTTTAGAGATTGTTTGCAATATTCCGCTGCATCTTTTTCGCGCAAATCCTTGGCTTCTTCAACCGACAATCCTTCGGGGAAATATCCTACCAACTCATCGTGGGCTGAAGTTTGGTCGGTTAGAGTATCTGGAATGATGTTTCGTTCCAACATCCGCTTCAATAAATCAATGGCATTACAGACTACACCAATCGAGATGGCATTTTTGTTCTTGGCAGCTTCAACGGCCCAATCAATGCCTTCATCAATGTTGGAAGTCATCTTGTCGATGTAACGCGTATCCAATCTTTTTTGAACGCGCCACTCTTCCATTTCGGCGGCTAAACAAATGCCTTCGTTCATAGTAATGGCCAAGGGCTGAGCTCCACCCATTCCACCCAAACCGGCAGTAACATTGAGTTTGCCAGCTAAGCTTCCATTAAAGTGAATCTTGGCCAAGGATAAATATGTTTCATAGGTGCCCTGAACAATTCCTTGTGAACCAATGTAAATCCAAGATCCGGCCGTCATCTGACCGTACATCATTAAACCTTTTTTCTCCAGCTCGTTAAAAACTTCCCAATTGGCCCAATGTCCCACCAAGTTTGAATTGGCAATGAGCACCCGGGGTGCATTTTTATGTGACCGTAAAACTCCTACGGGCTTGCCGGATTGAACTAAGAGTGTTTCATCTTCTTCCAAATTTTTTAAAGCATGAATAATGCCATCAAAGGCTGGCCAATTGCGGGCTGCTTTACCTCGTCCACCGTATACGATCAGATCTTCTGGCCGTTCAGCAACGTCTGGGTCGAGATTGTTTTGCAACATTCGAAAGGCTGCTTCTTGAACCCAACCTTTGCAATGCAACTTGGTACCTGTTGGAGATTTTATAACGCGTTTTGGAGTTGTAGACATCTGGAATAAAGTTTTTTGAATGAATGGGCAAAATTAAACAGTTTAAGCCATCCAACAATTTCTGATAAATTATTGTTAGTCATGCCGATAACGTATTTTTGGAAGCCATGGCAACAAATCCCTTATTTAACACTTCAATTACCCGAATGCTGGGCATTGAATTTCCCATAATTCTGGCGCCCATGTTTCTGGTGAGCAATGCCGCCATGGTTAAGGAAGCCAATAAAGCAGGCATTTCGGGTGCAATACCAGCCCTGAATTATCGCACCATCGACGAGCTAAAAGCAGCCATAAACCACATGAAATCAAATGGTTGTACGTCTATAGGGATTAATCTCATTGTAAACAAATCCAACTTTAAATATAAGGAGCAGCTAAAAACGTGTTGCGAACTGGGCATCGACTACTTCATTACCTCGTTGGGCAGTCCAGAAGAAACCATTCGTGAAGCGCATAAGGTTGGGATTAAAGTATTTTGTGATGTTACTGATTTACGATATGCCAAAAAAGTAGAGGCCATGGGGGCCGATGGCGTAATAGCCGTAAACCAGGAAGCGGGTGGCCATGCAGGGAATATTCCTGCCCACGAATTGATCCCAATGTTAAAAAAATCGTGTAAGATACCGGTGATTTCTGCCGGAGGAGTGGGTGATTATCAATCGTTGATCAAGATGCTGGAATTGGGCGCAGACGCCGTTTCGGTTGGAACCATTTTTATTGCAACCGATGAGGCTCCAGTGAGCGATGCCTATAAACAAGCCATTGTTGATTATAAGGCGGTGGATATTGTTCGAACTACAAAGTTGTCGGGAACGCCATGTACCGTAATCAAAACGCCATATGTTGAGCAGATTGGTACAGAGCAAAACTGGCTAGAACGCCTGTTAAATAAGAACAAGAAATTAAAAAAGTGGATGAAGGCCTTCACCTTTGTAAAGGGTATGAAAAACTTAGAAAAGGCGGCCTTTAGCGCTACGTATAAAACGGTTTGGTGCGCCGGGCCAACGGTTGAATTTGTACATAAAATTCAGCCCATTTCGGAAGTCGTTAAAAAGTTGACTGAACCCATTTTAAAATCCAGTGTCCCTAGAACAAATATCTAAGAAATCGATGGAAGTAGGAACAGACATGCGCTTGCTCAGAAAGGCCAATTGGAAACTTTGGCTCTTTGCGGTTGTAAAAATTCCGATGATCAATTTTTGTCGACCCAGAATTACAGAGCTGAGCGATGCATCCATAAAAGTAAAAATTAAATTGCGCAGAAGAACGCGTAACCATCTCAACAGCATGTATTTAGGTGTAATGGCCGTGGGTGCCGATTTGGCCAGCGGAATGTTGGCTTTTCATCATATGGATCGCACAGGCATACAGGCCTCACTCATTTTTAAAGATATGAAGGTTCAATACCTGAAAAGAGCAGAAAGCGACGTTTTTTTTTGCTGCGATATGGGAGCAGAAGTTCGTAAGATGCTGACCAACTCAAAGGAAAGTGGCGAACGCCAAACGGAAATGATTAAGGTTCTGGCAAAATGCGGGGAGGAAGTGGTGGCCGAATTCGATTTGGGCTTGTCGCTAAAAGTAATTACCAACAAATAAATAACGTAACTATAATAATAACACAGAAAAGTACACAACAATGGTATCAAAAAAGTACAAAGAAGTATTTGAAAACAATCGTAAATGGGTGGAAGATGTGAAAGCTTCGGATGCTCAATTTTTTGAAAAACTATCCAAAGCACAAAACCCGGATTTCTTGTTCATTGGATGTTCCGATAGTAGGGTGCCGGCCAACCAGATTATGGGTCTCGAGCCCGGCGATGTATTTGTTCATAGAAACATCGCTAACATGGTGGTTTCTACCGACTTAAACATTCAAAGTGTAATTGAATATGCCGTTGTTCACTTAGGGGTTAAACACATAGTAGTTTGCGGACACTACGGTTGCGGTGGGGTAAATGCCGCCATGCAAAGCCAAGATCTGGGCCTGTTAAATGGGTGGCTTCGAAACATTCGCGATGTGTTCAGAACGCATATGGATGAACTCGATGCAATCAAAGATAAAGAAGCACAATTCAAGCGATTGGTTGAACTCAATGTGCAGGAGCAATGCATCAACGTAATAAAGATTGCATCGGTTCAAAAGCATTACAACGACCATCAATTTCCGATTGTGCATGGTTGGGTTTACGATTTACGCAACGGTTTATTAATGGACTTAGATCTGGATTTTGAATCCATCTTGGGCAGGATTCAAAAGATTTACGATTTACATTAAGGCCTAGATCCAACAAATATTTAAATATTTGAAAGCGAAGTAAACCCTCGAACTTTATGTACAAGGTGATTGCTGCAACTTATTTAACCATTGATCCAAGCGTCAATAAAAATAAGTGCTAAACAATCTTTATTTAAGTAAGGGGTGCAAGCATAGGCCTATTATTTTTCGAACATCTTGAATTTGAGCAACTTACAATTAAACGGTTATTATCACCTTTTTGAAATTTGAGCCATATTTCATACTGAAAACGAATGCAATTTCTTTGAATAATAATTTATATTCGTTAAGAAAATAAAATATTATATTGATTGAATTACTCACAAATCGGCTGGTTATTAACGAGTTAACCGAGTCGGATGCTGATTTTATTTTGCGCTTGGTGAATTCACCTACTTGGATTGAAAACATTGGTGATCGAGGTTTGCGTACGATTCCAGACGCCATCGAATTTATAAAAGAAGGACCAATGACTAGCTATAAATCGCTTGGCGTTGGATTGTGGCGTGTGGCATTAAGTGAAAATCGGATGCCCATAGGCATTTGCGGATTGCTAAAACGAGAAAGCCTTCCATACATGGACATCGGCATGGCCTTTTTACCGGAGTACACCAGACAGGGGTACGCAACGGAGGCTGCTACTACCTGTGTTCGCTATGCTTTTTATGAAAAGGATGCGCATGAAATACTTGCCGTTACCTCCAAAGAAAATGAACGGGCTGTTGCCTTGCTCAAGCGATTGAAGTTTTCGTATCAACGCGAAATACCTTTTACAGCCGAAGAAAAACTGCAGTTGTATTGCTTAAAAGAGGCGATTTAAGATTGCCTCTTCTGATAAAATAGTTCTGCTAATTGTCATGCTGAATTCATTTCAGCATCATTTCAGAATCATTTCAGCATCATTTCAGCATCATTTCAGCATCAATGCTTCGCCTCTTCACACGGATTGCAAATCAGCATAAACATAATCTCCTTTTGCGCACCTGCTTTATTAATTTTAAAGGGTGCCGCTAGCATTTCCCGCCATTGTTTTTCACATTCTGCCTTTTCATCAGCCTCACCTTCTGGGTTGGCAGTACTGGCCACCGTTGGGTCGAAGATGTAAGCAACATATTGCCCCGAATCTAAGGCTACATTCATAATCCCGGCCTTATCAGTTGTTACCTTTAAAACACCTTCCATACTTCCTTTAAAGGCCGTAATGTAAATGGTTTTATTGGCATACGGCGTTGGTCTATCCATTTCTTCTTCCATTTCTGGAGGAGGCATCATACCACCGCACGGCATCTGTGTGTGCATTACTTGGATGTTGTACGTTGTTTCAACTTTAGCTTTTCTTGATTTACAGGCCGAGAAAGTTAGGGCAACTGCCATGAACATTATCAGCGCGGTATTTTTTATTTGAATCTTCATTCGATTTTTTTTCTTTTCTATTTAGTTAAAATGAGCTGAGCCACATGCTCATCAACTCGTTGGTTTCCTAAAAGCACGCTTAATTCCATATATCCGGCTAAAATTCGTGCTCGATTTTGGCTTTGTTGTAGGTCATCCAACAAGCAGCTCAAATGTAGCCCATTCAAATCGTTTTGAAGCACTTCAGGGACCAAGGCTCGATCTAAAATCAAGTTAACCGGCGAAATGTATTTAATTTTTACCACCCGCTTACCAATGGCGTACGAAAGTGGATTGGCTTTGTAACAAACAATTTGCGGGATGTTCAACAGCGCTGCTTCCAAATTCGCCGTTCCCGATGTTACTAGAGCACAATCGGCTCCCCGCACCACTTCATAGGTTTTTCCTACGATTATTTTTACATTGGATGGAATATCCATCGATTTGAGTATCTGGTTGTCAGCTTGCAATGCGATAACGAACGAAGCTTCGGGCTTTAATGTGGCAGCTTCAAGCATGGAAGGTAAAATTCGTTTTAGCTCTTGGTCGCGACTGCCAGGCAGCAAGGCAATGTATGATTCTTCGGCGTTTTTTTCGATTCCTTCAACCCTCTTTAAGTAATCCGAAACGGAGTCGTTTACCGGGTTGCCAACGTAGGTGCAATTCAATCCAAATTTTTGAAAGTACGCTTCTTCAAATGGAAAGATCGCATAGGCATGGTCTACATATTTTACCAGCTTATACACCCTTTTTTCATTCCAAGCCCAAACCTTGGGCAAGATGTAAAAGTGCGTTTCAATAGCGTGAGCTTTGCAGAACTTGGCCATCCGCAGATTAAACCCACCATAGTCAATGAGAACCACCTTGTTGGGTTGTTTATCTAAAATGTCTTGTTTAACGAGTTGGAAGAGTCGTTTTATTTGAAAGATCTTAGTAAGCACTTCCCAAAACCCCATTATGCTAAACGATTTAATATCAATCACTTGCATCTGGCCTTGGGCCTTCATGTTGCTTCCACCAACACCAAAAAACTGTGCTGCATCATCGAGGCGCTTTAAGGCCGAAACCAACTTTCCTCCATGCAAATCGCCGGAAACTTCACCGGCTATGAGGTAAATTTTATTGGATTTTGATGTTGGAGATGTTGCAGACAATGGGCCTTAGAAAATATGGAAGTAAACGATGAACAAGCCATAAAGTATGGTTGCGAAGAGAATTCCTCGGCAAAACTTCATGAAATCAAATTGCATAAACACGATGAAGAAAGCCAAGTTGGCCAAAAGGCTGGGTAAAAGCAAAACGGAAGTATACCGTAGGTTTATGAAAAAATCTTCCAAACTGCTGATGGCCTGCATCATTTCATTGCTTTGATAAATAAAGAAAATGACAATGCACGGCACAATTAGGCCGGTGATCAATCCTATCCAAGTGGCATCAAATTTTTTCATTCAGCTTCCAAGTGTTTATGGTTGAAATGGCGTGGTGTGCCGTTAAATCAAATTGCACAGGCACCAAAGATGCATATCCGTGAGCGAGCGCCCATTCGTCGGTATCTTCACCGCTGTCGAGATTTAAAAATTCTCCAGTAAGCCAAAAATAATTGCGTTTATAGGGATCTTGGCGCTGATCGAACTTTTCTTGCCACTTGGCACGAGCTTGTCTGCACACTTTTATGCCCTTATAATCAGCCTTATTAAGTTTAGGGATGTTCACATTTAATAGGGTGTCTGGCGGAAGTCCATGGTCCAATACTTTTTTGGCCACTTGAAGAACCACGGTTTTTGCAACGCTAAAATCGGCATCCATTGCGTAATCGAGCAACGAAAAGCCGATGGCCTGCATACCTTCAATGGCTCCTTCCATTGCAGCCGACATCGTACCGGAATAAATTACATTTATCGATGAATTGGAGCCGTGATTAATGCCTGAAACCAATAAATCCGGTCTTCGAGAAAGTACCTTATCAACGGCCAACTTAACGCAATCGGCTGGTGTTCCAGAGCATTGGTATGCCAGCACTTCCGGCCCAAAGTAATCCGATTTATCCAATCGCAAGGGCTTGTTTATGGTGATGGCATGCCCCATACCAGATTGAGGGCTATCTGGTGCCACCACTACAACTTCACCCAACTGCTTCATGCATTCCACCAGCGCTTTAATGCCCGGGGCCGTTATTCCGTCGTCGTTGCTGATTAGGATGAGTGGTTTTTTGTGTTTCATTGGGGCGAAAATAGAAATATTTTGTGAGGATGAGACAATACAATGGATATTGAAGAAGTGTGCTGTGCAAAATTCATTTGAGTTCTTATAGTATTTCTAAGCCAACAAAATAAACTCAACTTGGTCGTAAGTTGTATCGCAGTTTTAATCATAAAAGGACATTTTAAACAGCGAATATTTAGCGCTGTTTAAAGATGTAAAACCAACTCTTGTTTAGAGTTCTAAGTTTACTTCACATCAACAGAATTATTTACCTTACATCAAATCTCGGCTTTTTTTATGTTGTTTACCGACAGCCAAATCGAGTAAAAGCCAAGTTGCATAGAAAATCAACTAATAGTTGTATTATTGTCATATTAACCTCATAAATTCGGAACAGCAGCTGTAGTAGAGGTATGCGTTGGATGAAGGTGATTATCTATAAAACCAATGTATTATGTGTAGTATTGTACCC
>JBLHHI010000131.1:0-8676 GCA_047614125.1 Bacteroidia bacterium
CTTGCTGTCTTCCTCCCACGGACAATCATCCGAAATGGTTACATCTGTGTCGTGCCAATTCTTCATGAAAATGCCAATAACCTCATGCCCTTGTTCGAGCAATAAGGCAGCCGCTACCGAAGAATCAACTCCCCCGGATAAACCCACCACAACCTTAGCCATTTATGATTTTTTTGTTCTGCCCACTGTTAGTGCGCTATTTGGATTTTCTTAACAAAGTACTGCCCAGTAGTGTTTTTAAAAGTGGCGAAATATATTCCAGCAACTGTAGGGAGTTCGAAATATGCAGCAGCTTTTGCAGGTAATACTTCCAATCCAACCGAATTAAAACAGCTTACCAGCTCTAAATCAGAATGTTCGCCGTTCAGAGACTTATAAAAGAAACGTCCATCTGCGCTGGGGTTTGGATATACCACCGAAGTAGAAATGAGCGAGTAAGAAGGCACTCCGGCTTCATCAGTTACAATAATGGTAAATTGCTGTAGGGTGTCATTTTGCGAAGAACTTATTGTGCCAAAGACTTTAGCGTGAATTGTTATCGCAATTTTTAATGGGTATTCTCCAATATCGGCTTTAGTTGGATTGCCGTTTAAGGTTGCACACCCGTTAGAATCCGGAATATAGCTGCAGTTTTTAGGATTACATAGATAGTAAAAGCCATTTGGCAGGCCAATGATGTTATTTACTTTTATTGAGTCGATTCGAGCAACGGTGGTTTGGCCACCAATTACTATCGTTGTATCCTTAAAAACTCGAATTTGCAGCGTTTGATGATATTCTACATCTGCCACGGCATTTTCAATGGTTTTAGGATAAAACCCTGGTTGTTTAATGCTTTGATCTGGGGTGCAATTCTGGGCAGAGGCATTCATCACAAATGATAAAATGAGTAGGCCAATAAAAGAAATATTCCGAAGCATGATAAAATTCTTTAATCTTGTATTCGTACGAAATTAGCGATTATAGCTGTGAAACGAAGTATTTTGATTTTATTCATTCTTGGGATAATCCATTTCCAAGCGAGGGCTCAAAGCCGTGCAATTAACGGGCGGGTTCTTGATCAAAAAACCCATGAAGGCATCGAAGCCGTTTTTATTCAAACCGCTGACAATCAGCAAACTGTAATCACAGATTCGAACGGTTTATTTCGCATCGATCTACCAACCAACGCGCTGGCAATCACCATTAATTTGCAAGCAACCGGATACCACAACAAAACCATTGCCCTTAAATATAGCGCGGCACTTGCCGAAATCTTGCTCGAAACCGACATATCTATGCTCGATGAAGTTGTGGTAGGCGAGAGCAAATCGGAGAAGCTTTTGAGCGAAACGACGGTATCGTTGGATTTGATCCAACCAAAGATCATTGAAGATAAAAACCCAATCATCATGAGCGAAATTGTAAACCAGTTGCCCAGCGTTCACATCACCGATGATCAAGCCAGCATTCGAGCTGGAAGTGGTTGGAGCTATGGCGCAGGTTCGCGTGTTATGCTGATGGTGGATGGAATGCCCATGATGAATGGCGACGCAGGAAATGTTTTATGGACATTTATATCTGCCGACAACATAAAGCAGTTGGAAGTAATAAAAGGGGCCAGCTCTGTGGTATATGGCTCTGCTGCATTAAATGGGGTGATTAACGTAGAAACAGAATGGCCAAGCTTCCAACCAAGAACCAGCTTTACCACCTTTAGCGGAGTATATTCCAAGCCCGATAGCGCTGGACTTAATTGGTCAGATAAAGCTCGACACGTTTCGGGAATACGAATTTTAGACACAAGGCGCCATAAGAAGTCGGATTTTGTAAGCTCATTGGAATTGTTAAACGACGACGGCTACCGATTTGGTGATCCCGAAAACAGAATGCACGCCGGCATAGATTGGCGTTATAGAAGCAGTGACCGAACCCAGTTTGGCGTTCGTGCGCATTTGCTCAGCACCGAAACGGGTTCCTTTCTTCTTTGGAAAAGCTACGACAGCGGGTACAGTGCGCTTAACGATCAAACCACCATTACCCTCGGGACCAAAATGCGCATTGATCCTTTTTGGACTCATTATGCGAAAAACGGAATGAAACACAGCTTTAAGGGTAGATATCTTTTCGTAGACAATCAAATAAACAACGGCAATCAAGAAAACAATCAGAGCAATTCGGCTAAAACCTTTATGGGCACGTATCAAACAGAATACAAGCCCATGGCTTTGCTCAACCTAATTTTTGGTGGAATGGGCTCCGCAACCTACTCAAATTCACCCTTATACGGCGGAACCCAAGATGCCATAAATTTAGCGGCTTATTTGCAATCTGAGTTTTCGTTCGGCCGTTTTAAGGCCAGTTTGGGTGGAAGGCTTGAACACTATCAATTAAACGATCGAAAAGAAACAAAACCTGTATTTAGAACGGGGGCAAACTATAAAGTTGCCAAGGCCACCTTTTTGCGAGCTTCGTACGGGCAAGGTTATCGATTTCCAACAATAGCAGAATCCTTTATAACAACTACTGTTGGCTTGGTGAGCGTTTTTCCGAACAACAACTTATTATCTGAAACCGGCACCAACGCTGAACTTGGAATTAAACAAGGGTACATATTTGGGAAGGTGGGCAGGCTCCAATTAAAGGGCTTTATTGATGTAGCCGCTTACCAAATGACCTACAGCCAAATGATGGAATTTACCTTTGCGCAATGGTCGAGCGATGTTTCACCGGAAAACGGGTATGGTCTTGGTTTTAAGGCCATTAACACAGGAAATACAACGGTGTCGGGAATTGATGTTACCACTAATTTTAAAGTTGAACAAGGTAAACACCACCTCGTTGGAATGATGGGTTATACGTACAGCAATCCTACTTCCAACAACCCAAATAAAATACTCGGAACCGACAGCCTTGGAAACCCGTTGTCGTATCGAAGTACGAGTTCCGATTCGATTGGATCGGTTCTAAAATATCGGTCGAAGCACTTGTTTAAAGGAGATGTGAGTTATCGGTACGGCAAAATTGAAGTTGGCGTAAGTGCACGCTTTAACAGCTACGTTGAAAACATCGATCTTACCTTTGTTGATCAACTCTTTAGCTTTTTTGTGCCGGGAATTGCAGATGCTCGAAAGCTTAATCCCAACGGTACTTGGCTCTTCGACGCTCGAGTTTCGTATAAGATTAGCGAGGAGTTTAGGCTTTCGATTATTGCCAATAATGTAACCAACCGATTGTACATGGTTCGACCGGCTGATTTGGGTGCGCCAAGAATGGTAATGGTACAGTTGAAATACGTTGTTTATTAGGGCTTGCTGAAAAACGTTATTGATTAGTTCGCGTCTAAACCTTCATCAATTTCTACTAGGGCATCGTACCATGCATCTCCAAATCTACGTCGGAGCGCATTTTCAACAAACTGATACACCTTAACATTTTCCTCTTGTCCACGTGCACATGCGGCTTTGCATAAATTCGATTCGTGGTAATTAAGCGCAGTGTAGCTATCAAATTGTTTTATACGAACGGGGTATAAATGGCAAGAAATGGGCTTTATAAAGGTGGTTTTATTGTTATAATAGGCGTTTTCGATGGCGCACGAAAGTGTGCCGTTTTTTCGAGTGTGAACAAAGGCGCAACGTCCGTCCGGCAAACAAGTGGTTACTGCTTCACCATCGGTGTCGCGTTCCCAAAATCCGTTGGCATCAATAAAGCTTTTGTGCTCGTCAGAAAGTTCGGTATAAATGGCTGGAAGGTCGTTTTCAATAATCGTTATTTCATCTTCCGTAATGGGTGCGCCTTTATCTCCTTCAATGCAGCATGCTCCCTTACATACACTTACATTGCACGCAAAACGTTCTTGAAGAAGTGCATCGCTGATTAAAGTATTTTCATGAATGATCATTTGTTCTTCAAGTATTTTTCAAAACCTTGGCTTTCAAGATCATCGGCCTTTCGAATGACTTCTTTTTCCATGATTTGTTTGTAGGCTTCAATTTTGGCAAAAATAGCTGCGTTGGAAGTGCCCAAGATTTGGGCTGCCAATAAGCCTGCGTTTTTGGCTCCGTTAATGGCAACGCTCGCCACCGGAACCCCAGGAGGCATTTGAACAATGGAGTACAGCGAATCGATTCCACTCATGGTTGAAGATTTTATGGGCACGCCAATAACGGGAATAGAAGTAAGCGCAGCCACCATTCCGGGCAAGTGGGCGGCACCACCAGCTCCTGCAATAATCACCTTAAAGCCCTGTTGGTGAGCCATTTTGGCAAAATCATACATTCTACGTGCTGTTCTATGTGCCGAAACAACAGTAAGGTGATAGCCTATACCCAGGTCGTCCAAAATTTTGGCGGCCTCTTGCATTACCGGCAAATCGGAATCGGAACCCATAATTATAGCTACTTCTTTCATATTTATATTATTTCGCCACCATTTTTAGCATGCCTTTTAGCGCTTGCGCTTTTTGGATGGCTTGTTTCAAATCTACATCAACCACAGTAAAATGTCCCATTTTTCGTCCGGGCTTCGAATGTTCTTTATTGTACCAATGCAAGCTGCTTCCCTCCACCAAATGAAAATCTTTCAGTCCAGTTAATTGATAATTGCCATTCACATCCTCCGCACCTAAAATATTCGTCATAACGGCTGGATGAAGCTGATGTGTTGAGCCCAAAGGCAAATCCAGCAAGATTCGCATGAGCTGTTCGTATTGCGATGTAACACAGGCTTCGATGGTGTGGTGGCCAGAATTATGCGGTCTTGGTGCCACTTCGTTCACTAAAATTTCTCCTTCTTGAGTTAAGAACATTTCAACAGCAAATAAACCCGGACTGTTTAGGGCATTTGCTGTTTTGGTGGCCAAATCAACGGCCGTTTTCCGTTGCTCTTCGCTGATATTTGCCGGAGAAAAAAGATAATCCACCAGGTTTTTAACCGGGTCGAAATACATTTCAACCACCGGAAAACAGGTAATTTGTCCCGAGGTACTTCTTCCAACAATAACCGCCAATTCTATGGCATTTGGCACGTAGTTTTCCAACAATATTTGACCATTAAACTGAGCCTGAATGATGGCTTTGGTTGCGTCTGCCTTATTTAAAATGGCTACACCTTTACCGTCGTAACCTCCTTGACAAGCTTTTACGACAATTGAATCACCCGTAAATCTTTTCAGCGCAGCCTGCTCAAAATCAACGGATTGCATCAATTTAAATGCTGCTGTTGGGATTTTATGATCGAGGTAGAATTGTTTTTGAAGGCCTTTGTCTTGAATAATTCGCAGCACCTTTGATGCCGGAACTACGGTTTTACCTTCGGCTTCCAATGATGCCAATACATCGCAGTTGATGTGTTCAATTTCGTAGGTAAGTACATCGCATCCTTCAGCCAATTCTCGAATCTTATCTTCGGCAGTGAGCGATCCTTGAATAAAGTGGGAGGCATATCTTGCCGCGGGTGCGTTTAAGGTTGGGTCCAAAATGCGGAAGTTTACATTCCATTTGGCCGAGCTTTCAACCAACATTTTGCCGAGTTGCCCGCCACCAACGATGCCGATGGTTTGTTTAAAAGGTTGTGTCATTTTTTGTTCTGTTCAAAGATAGTAATAGCCCAGCACTTAAGTGGTGGAAAAGCATTGCAAGTTGATGTTGAACGAATTGCATACCCCGTTCTTCAGAACGGGGATAATTTAAAACGAAATTTCAACACCAATAGCCCAGCACTTTAGTGCTGGGTAAATTTTATTAACCGGCAAAATGTCCATAAATCTTTACGTTTATAAATTCCTTGCGTTATTCATTCTAACTGGGATTTTGTTAATTTGTGCAGCAAAACGAAGGAGCTGTATGTATCAACTCTTCAGTTATAATAAAGATACCTTCATGAAAAAAATTTTCCTATTCACCTTCATCAGCTTAACAACGCTTGCCGCTTTTGCTCAATGCACCATTGATCCGTTTAGCTTACAGAAAAAAGTATACATTTCTGATTTAGTGGTGGAAGGTCGTGTGGTTGACCAGTTTAGCTTCTGGAATAAGGCACATTCCTTTATTTATACGGCACAAACCCTCGAATTAACCAAAGAGTTTCAAGGAAATGTTGGTACATCCAAAAACGTTGTACTTATAACCGAAGGAGGAACCGTTGGTCTTGAAGGGTTGAAAGTTGAGCCTTCCTTAGAACTTGAAGTTGGCGAAGTTGGACTCTTTTTTCTGGACGCCTTTAACGTTGAACAAGAAGGAGGCGAAGCATGGAACTACGCTACATTTAAAGCCTCGGCCAGCGTGCAATCGTTCATAAAATATGATGAACACACCAAGAAAGCGCATAGTTACTTTGAAACATACGGCGCCATTGGTGCCGAACTCTATCCAAAAGTTGAGAAATATACCGAACGCTCCTATCGGAAATTGACTGATTTAACGTTGGGTAAACAAGGAATTAAACAACTGGCCACACCCGTTATATCGTCCTGGAATTTGGATACACTAGCCTCCGGAACCAGTACGGTTTTAACCATAAATGGAAGCAATTTTGGCATCGTTAAAGGAAACGGCTTTGTGGAATTTATTGATCCAAACTTTGGAGATGGACGATACTTTACCGCGCATTATCCATCATCGTACTTATCGTGGTCGAACTCAAAAATTGAGGTAATCGTTCCAACACGATCAGGTACCGGCAAAATTAGAGTAACCAACAACAGCAATGAAACGGGTACATCATCCGATGAAATTTATATAAAATATGCCCACTCCAATGTTGGCTATAAAGGCACTTCAACCATCGACAGCGGGTACTTTGAAATATCGCATATTAAAACGAATTCTACCGGTGGATATACCTGGCAGTTTAACACCGACTTTGCCAAAAACACCAATGCCACCAATTCGTTTTTACGTGCTTTGGAAACATGGCGATGCGAAACTTTGATGAACTGGGACATTGGTAGCAATACCACGACCGATGCAATTGCAAGAGACAACGAAAACGTGGTTCGCTTTACGACCTTTGGCGACAGCCGTTTGGGCGTTTGTTACAGTTGGTACAACGGTTGCTTTAATGGTGGAACGGTGTATTGGTATGTTTCTGAGCTGGATATTGAATTCGACGATACACGAAATTGGTATTATGGAACGGGTTCTCCGGGGTCGAGTCAATATGATTTCGAAACCGTGGCAACCCACGAATTAGGCCATGGTCATCAACTCTCGCACGTTCGAGACAATACCAAAATTATGCACTACTCGCTTTCGGCTGGTAATCGAAACGTTACCTTGAGTGTGTATGATGTAGAAGGAGGAGAATATGTGCGCGACAAGAGTAAGAGTGGTGTGGTGTGTAACTCTTCCAACAAATACACGGCCATTTCGAGTGGCGATTGCAACATAACTCAACCCGAAGCAGGCTATACCATTTCTGACGGCAACCCGTGCCCGAATACCAATATTTCCATCAACGATGCCACAAAGGGCAAGGTAAAAACGTATGGTTGGAACTTTGGCACCGACGCAAGTCCGGCCACGGCAAGTACCGAAGGCCCGCATGTGGTGAGCTATTCCAGCAAAGGCGATAAAACCATTACCCTTATTGTTTCGAATGACTTTGGAAGCGACACGCTTATAAAAACTGTGACCGTTAAACCCGACAAGCCCGTTGCGCCCGGTGCTATAACTGGAGAAGATACGGCATGTATAAACGACGTTACCTCGTATTTTACCAATGGCGTTGAAGATGCCGCAATTTATAACTGGAGCATCGGCTCTGGTGGAAACATCAACAACATAAATGATACGAGTATTACGGTGTCTTGGATAACTTCTGGCAACCATACACTCCAAATTTTTGTTTCCAATTCATGCGGCAGCAGTGGGGTTGTAACTAAAGACTTGGTTGCTTTGGATCGAGTTGTTGCTAATTATTCCATTTCAGATGATGGCTTGGAAGTTAGTTTTACCAATACCAGCAGCGATGCTGCTTCCTATTCGTGGGATTTTGGTGATGGCATGACATCTACCGAAAAAGACCCCGTTCACACCTATACGGATAAAGGCGATTACATGGTTACACTCACCGCTGAAAATACCTGTTCAGACAGTACAATATCGCTTTCCATTCGAGTAGAGTTTGGTGTTGGTATTGGAGAATTGGCAGCCAAAGGTCTTAAAATCTATCCAAACCCAGCGCATAAAGAACTCACAGTCGAAAGCGTTAATCCGCTAAAAGCCATTGTTTTATATGATCAACTTGGACGCAAGATGGTGGATCAGTATTTTCTGAACGGAGTGGAACGAACACAGCTGGATGTTAAAAAACTATCTGCTGGCTTATATGTAATTGAGTTGATAGGTGCAGATGGCAGCACGAGTTTCGGTAAAATTCAGATAAACTAGGGCACGAGTTTAGAATTCAGCAAAGCTATAGTTTGACTTATGCATTTAGTGACAAGCAAAAGCACTCGCTTGGCTCCAGCCGAGTGAGTTCTTTTGAATCTTATCTAATTCTCATTAAAGCGCTTTATTGTCGCTTAGGGCTTACCAGGGCAGACGCTTTGGTCTGGATCTAGACATTCGCCTCTGGCGAATCGTCTATGGCCCCATACCCCGGTTTTCAATCTTTTAGCCAAAAGAACGAAACAAGAAAGGCTTAAAAAATAATGAAGCGCTGCATTTGGATCGGCTACAGGCCAGCGCGGCC
>JBLHHI010000132.1:0-8630 GCA_047614125.1 Bacteroidia bacterium
ACACACCTAAACGCATCCATCAATATTTGAAAGATGGAGAATCGGACGTATTGGATTATAAACAAGCCATTACGAGTGCTGCTAAAATTGCCAAGTCGATGGTAGCATTTGCCAACACAAAAGGTGGTGTTTTATTGATTGGCGTTAAGGATGATAGAAAGATTTGTGGTGTTCGATCGGAAGACGAAAAATACATGCTCGATCTTTCAGCCCGTTTCTATTGTAAACCGGAAATCTTTATTGAAATAAAAGAGTGGGAACTTGAAGGGAAACTCATACTGGAATGCTTAGTACCAAAGGGCCCAGATCAGCCCTATTATGCCAAATCAGACGAAAACAACAAGTGGTGGGCGTACATTCGCGTTAAGGATCAAAGCTTGCTTGCCAGCAAAATTGTTGTGGATGTTTTAAAGCGCGCCCAATCAGATCGAGGAACCTTGATTCAATATTCATCGAAAGAACAAGTTATTCTGGATTACTTAATTTACAACCCACGCATAACCTTAGATGAATATCGCAAAATGGTTAACATCTCACGACAGCGTGCCTCTAAAATATTGGTCAACCTTATCAGCGCAGGTTTAATACATGCCCATACAACCGAAAAAAAAGAGTTTTATACCTTGGCTTGATGCCCGAAAGAATATCCTGTAGTATGAGTTTAATTAATTTTATAATTCAGGCTTACTATGGCCCGTTAGATTGCCATTAAAATAAATAAGCGTACTAACTTTGCCTGTTGTAAAAACTTAAAACATGAAACTAGGTGTTGTAATATTTCCTGGGTCAAATTGCGACCAAGACTTAATTGAAGTGTTGAAACAGCACTGTACCACAAATGTCGTGGAACTTTGGCATAAAGATACTGACCTTCAAGGAAGTACCCATGTGTTTATTCCAGGAGGATTCTCGTACGGGGATTATTTACGAAGTGGCGCCATAGCAAAGTTAAGTCCAATAATGGCAGCGGTTAAAGAGCATGCTGCAAGAGGTGGTTTTGTGATGGGTATTTGCAATGGTTTCCAAATATTGTGCGAAGCTGGACTATTAGAAGGAGCACTTTTACGCAATGAAAACCAGTTGTTTGTTTGCCAAAACGTGTTTTTAACCCCCCATAACTGCCATACAAGTGTAACGCACGCCTTGGATGTGGACAAAGCTTATAAAATTCCTATAGCTCATGCCGAAGGGCGTTTTTATGCCGATGCAGAAACCATATCAAGGTTAGAATACAACGATCAAATAATATTCAGATATTCATCCGAAGATGGCGAAACCTCACCGGCATTTAATCCCAATGGTTCGGTAAATAACATAGCTGGAATCTGCAATGCAGAGCAAAATGTTTTTGGGATGATGCCACATCCTGAGCGAGCGGCAAGTGCCGATCTGTTCAATACAGATGGTTTGCTTATTTTCAAACACCTCCTATCGCCAGTTGTTTCGGCGTAATCCATAGTTTTTAACATATTCCTTTCTGTTTACATCATTTAGCAATCACTTTTGTAGCTAATTATGGACAATGTAAATATCCAGTAATTGAATTATCAAATATATACTGCATCTTTGAGCCATCAAATAAACGTTAAGATGCAATTAGAATTAGGAATGTACCGAACAACAAAGGGATTTAAGAACAATCATAAATCCACTGAGTTGGTCTGCGAAAATTGTAAGTCTCACTTTTTAGCCAATCGGAAAAATGCAAGATTTTGCAGTTCAAGCTGTCGATCGCAATTTTGGTTAAACAAAAACGACAAAAAGGTTATCACCTTAGCGGTTCCAATCGATATTGATGATAGCTACTTAGAAGAAGTAAAAATGCTTCTAGTGAACTACAAGAAAAAAGGTGGAGATGCATCTAATAAAGTAGTTGCGAAAGTAGAAGTAAAACCCAGTTCTAAAAAAGAAACCAAATTGTTTGAAAACATGGTTGATTTAAGAGTTTATCTTGAAAACGCAGGTTTTGAAGATTACAAGATTCCAAAAATTGACAATGGGATTTACTACGACGAAGGTTTGAGCATCAAAAAGATTGAGCAAGGCTGGGAAACCCGCATCATTCAGCAAAACGCCAGCTAGCCTGTAAACATTGGTTTTCGAAACTTATTCGTAAACCAATTCTACATTGTTAGATGTTGGATGAGATTGACAGGTTAAAACGTATCCTTCCTCAATTTCTGCATCACTGAGGCCCTCACGCTCATCCATAAATACCGTTCCCGAATTTACTTTTGCCCTACACGTAGTGCAAACTCCAACCGTACACGAAAATGGAGGATCCATACCTGCATCTTGCGCTGCTTCTAAGATCGTTTGATCTGGTTTAACTTCCACATCTTGAACATCACCGTAAACGTCAATTCGAATGGTTTGTGTAACAATATCTGCAGATGTTACTGTTTCTGCACCAACGCTAACCGATTCATCTACTTCTTTTTTAAGAGCCGTAAAGTATTCGATGTTTATTCGTTCTTTTTCTACATCCAGCTGCAACAGTGCAGTTTTAATTACTTCCATTAAACCACCTGGGCCACAGATGAAATATAAAGGCTTTTCTGCCCGCACAAAAGTTTTCATTAATTGCTGAACCTTCATTTCGTTGAGCATGCCGGATAAACCGTTCCAATTTTCTGGTGCCTCGTCTAAGATTTGAACGAGCTTAAACCGGTCTGCATGTTTTTCGGCCAGCACGTCCAACTCAGTTTTAAAAATGATGGACTCATAGTTTTTATTGGCGTAAAACAGCGTAATTCGACTCTTTGGTTCTTGATGTAGAATCGTATTTAAGATGGATTTGATTGGAGTAATTCCACTTCCCCCAGCAAAAAGCACAAAATCGCGTTCGAAAGAGGCATCCGGAACAACGGTAAACTTGCCCATTGGCGGCATGGAATCTACTAAATCTCCTTCTTTTAAAGTCCGGTTGAAATAGGTACTCATCTTACCATTGGGTACTTCTTTTATGGCAACAGAAGGCATAGCATCGAGGTATGGACTTTCGCAAACGGAATACGAGCGGCGAACGTCCTCTCCATCGAGTTCGAGATGAAAGGTCAAATATTGTCCAGCCAAGTACTTAAATCGATCTTGGACCCCTGGAGGTACAAGAAATCGAACGGAAACCGCATCTGGGGTGTGTCGAATTATTTTATCAACCTTTAACTTGTAAAATCCTGTGGGTGAGCTCATTATACTAATTGTGTAGAGTTTAAAGTAAAATTATTTTGATGGATGTATTCGGCAATTTGAACGGCATTTGTAGCAGCTCCCTTTCTCAAATTATCACTAACAATCCACATATTTAGCGCATTATCCGCACTGTCATCTCTTCGAATTCGTCCAACAAAAACTTGATCCTTACCTTTCGACAATAAAGGCATGGGGTAAACATTGTTTTGAACGTCATCTTGAATTTCAACTCCCGGCATTTTTTCTAAAATAGCGTAAATATCGTTGATTTCATAAGGCTTATTCAATTCCACATTAACCGACTCGGAGTGTCCGCCGTCTACCGGAACACGTACAGCTGTTGCCGTTATGCGTATGGATTGATTTCCAAAAATTTTGTGTGTTTCATTCACAATTTTTAATTCTTCCCGCGTATATCCGTTTTGTTCAAACACATCACAATGCGGTATGCAATTTTTGTCTATTGGATGCGGATATGCCCGTTCTCCATCTTTTCCAAGTCGTTCATTCGCCATTTGATCAACCGCTTTTACGCCCGTGCCTGAAACAGATTGATATGTGCTGATAACCAGCCGCTTAATGCCGTATTTTTGCTGAATTGGATACAATGCCATAACCAATTGAATGGTTGAACAATTTGGGTTGGCAATTATTTTATGCTCTTGGTTGAGTTCCTGTGCATTGATTTCTGGAACGCATAAAGGAACGTTTGGATCCATTCGCCATGCCGAGGAATTATCAATCACGAAGGTTCCTGCCTCAGCAAATTTTGGTGCCCATTCTAATGATACACTTCCACCTGCTGAGAATATTGCAACATCAGGCTGAGCTATTACCGCTGCGGCCAATCCAATGCACTGTATTTGTTTTTCTTTAAATTCTATGAATTTGCCCATGGATTTCTCACTGGCCACCGGAATCAATTCTGATATCGGCAAACTGCTTTTAGCAAGCACTTTTAGCATTTCGGTTCCTACCAAACCCGTTGCTCCAACTACGGCTATCCTCATTTATGTATTTTTAAAATCGATTGCTTAACAAATACGATGCTGCAAAGAAAATGTTTTAAACGGAAAGCACGGGATGAACCTAATGAATTTCTTGAACCTGAACAGGTTGAATCGCTGTTTTCAAATCGATGATTCGATTGGAAGCTGTGGCCATGTTTTGCAAAGACGGCAACATACGTTCAAATTGCTTTAAGTACATGCTTTGTGGGCCATCAGAAAGTGCGTCTTCTGGATTGTTGTGAACTTCAATCATTAAGCCATCACCACCCACTGCAATGCTTGCCAAACTCGTAGCTTCAATCAAATTTCGATTGCCCGTAGCCTGACTTGGATCAACGATAACCGGCAAATGGGTTAACTGTTTAACCAGCGCAACCCCGGCCAAATCCAATGTATTGCGATTGCTGTTGTCGAAGGTTCGTATTCCTCGCTCACATAAGATCACTTGTTCGTTTCCACCAAGCAAGATGTATTCTGCAGCCAACAACCACTCTTCAATGGTTGCATCCATTCCTCGTTTCAAAAGAATGGGCTTATCGGTTTCCCCTAAAGCTCTTAACAGATGATAATTCTTCATATTTCGAGCACCAATCTGAATGATATCGGTGTGCGGATAAACCACGTCCAGTAAGCTAATATCCATCACTTCCGTTACGATGTTCAGGTTGAATTCTTTCGAGACATTGCTCAGCAGTTTTAGCCCAGGTTCTTGTAGGCCCTGAAATTTATAGGGTGAGGTTCTTGGCTTATACGCTCCACCACGTAAGAATTTTATTCCTAAATCACTTACTTTCTGCGCAATAGCAAATAGTTGCTCTTCGGTTTCCACCGCACAGGGACCGGCAATCATCAACAACTCTTTTCCGCCAATTTCCGTATCACCGATGCAAATCACGCTTCCTTCCGGACGATGTGATTTACGGGCTAGCCTATATTCTGGTATTCCTTTCAAAGCTTTAGATTCTGCAAATAAAACAAGATTCAGGTTCTATAGTTTGGTATAAACGATTTTTAACTTCAAGTTTTTAACCGATCCCGAATTATCCGTATTCAAAACCAATCTACTTGGGGTTATGGGTTGATCGGACGGAATGATCAATAATAAGCCTCTGTTCTTGTCTACGACTGATTCTGATTCTAAGTACGTGTCTACCAATTCCTGAACGTGTCGATTAATGCGAAAGGTATACGTTTTTGATTCTGCATTGTATTGGCCACCATAGTTGGTGTATCCTGCCCAACCCGAAGGAGGTAGTAAGTTATCAATCAAATCAATAATAAAAGCATTGGCACCTGTAGCTTCGGATGGTTGAACCAATAAAAGTCGGCCCGGAGCTGGAAAATGGTCTGTATTAGACCCATCTTCAACGGTAAAGGTTAATACCGCCTCATTAATCAAAATTGGCGAACCATTGGCCAACTTAGAAAGTTCCGGTATAATCAACTTTGTTTTACACCCAGTTAACGATTGCACGTAGGTAGTGGAGTAGCCAACATTTGGTGTATTGAGTTGTGCACTTAGTTCTGTAGAACGCGACTTTATTTCGTAATGCATCGTATTTGCCGATTCTTTCGAAATGTCAAATTCTTTTTTACTTCCACCGTTGTAATACAAAATAAGCTTTGCATCGTCTGTGGTGAGATTTAATCCAACAAATCGACCCTGTCCGGATGTTAGATTGTTCTTTGGGATTAAGGCGATGCCATTTAAAAACTTAAGAAACGCCTCATTGCTTCCGTAGGCTCCAAAATTGGTGCCTGCCGTTAAAAACTCTTCTCCAAAGGTTTTATTAAGTGGTATTCTCAGGATGCCCCTTTGCGAAATTTTTGTACCGTTTTCTACAAAGTGTGTAGAATCTTCGTAACGCAAAGTACCTTTAAACTGCCCGATTTGCTCGGCGAGTTTTGGATTGTAATTTGAGAAATACTTCTTATTGATATCAATAATTTCATCCATCCGCATAACGTCGATTTCGATCTCCGAACTTGGATCTCCATAGGCAAGAACCGACTCCTTTAACGGAACAGACAAGACGATTGAATCTACCGTTGGATTCGTACCGTAAGTAATGTTAATTTCTTGTAAAAGCGCTTGGGTGTACACCGAAACGGAGCTCTCTCCAAATCTTGGATCATTTAAAGCACCAACGATTAAAGAATTTAACGAATCAACACGTATGGAGTCTTCACGTACTGAAAATGCAGTTATCTCCAAACTTTCGTCAACAATAGCATTAGGGTCTGTACCTGGAATAAGATTGTACCCAATTTCGTCATCGTGTTTATTACATGACACAACAAGCATTGAAAAAGAAATAATGGAAATAAAAAAGGCTGCCCGTGGGACAGCCTTAAGGCTAATTTCGCGCCAAAATTGTGTCATAAAATTCTGTGTATTCTGCAGCTATGTTATCTCCACGATGATCTAAAACCGGTTTCTGTCCGGCAGCTTTCAGATGGTCATCAACCTTTGGGTCAATTACTCCTTCTCCTCGTACAACGGCATCAGAATGTGTGATGGCCCCGATGTACATACTTGAACAATCTCCATTTTGAAATGGCTTCATTACTTCATCAGTAATGTGGTTCAAGCTTGCCTTTCTTGTAAAATCATCTCCTAAAGATTGTGCGTGCTCCGTGTTAAATACACTGTACACTATTTTAGCATTTTGAAAAACAGGCTCATCCTTGTAAATGGTTTTCAAATACAATGGAATTAAGCTGGTCATCCAACCTTGGCAATGAATGATGTCTGGATACCATCCTAATTTTTTAACAGTTTCCAAGGCACCTTTGCAAAAGAATATGGTCCGCTCATCATTATCCGCAAAAAACGTATCATTCTCATCGCTGTAAACATGCTTGCGATGGAAGTAATCTTCGTTATCGAGAAAGTAAACTTGCATTTTTGTGTTTGGAATAGACGCAACTTTAATAGTAAGTGGATTATCGTTGTCGTCGATCGTAATATTCATACCCGAAAGACGCACTACTTCATGCAATCGATTTCTTCGCTCATTTATCACACCGAACCTTGGTACTAATACCCGTACCTCGTTATCCTGTTCTTGAACAGCTTGAGGTAAAATGCGTGCGATGTCTGATAATGGGTTGCTTTCTAAAAATGGACTCATTTCTGATGAAATGAACAAAACTTTCTTTCTGTTACTTTCCATAAAATTTGTGAATTGTTAATTACTGTAATGCTAATACAAAGATACCGCCTATTTATTGCAAATTTGCCAGCCGTAACACTTGTTTGTTAATTAATATTTTTGTATATGAAGTATCATAAAACGGCTAAATCATTGGTTTCTGACCTAAATTTAGTACGAAATGACCACCGCTCCATCGGCTTCGTTCCAACCATGGGTGCCCTCCACCATGGGCATATCTCCCTAATTGAACGTGCAAAGGCCGAAAATGATACCGTTGTTTGTAGCATTTTTGTCAATCCTAAGCAATTTAATAATGAATCCGACCTGGTTGATTACCCCAAATCGATTTCTGCCGACATGGAATTGCTTTTGGAACATGGCGCAGACTTCTTATACCACCCCGCCTTTGAAGATGTGTACCCCAACGACCCTTTGGGTGATGATATTGAATTAAATGGCTTAGACGCAATTTATGAGGGGAAACACCGTCCCGGACACTTTAAAGGAGTTGCTCAAGTGGTTCATCGATTCTTTCAAATTGTGCAACCCAATACGGCGTACTTTGGTCAAAAGGACTTTCAGCAAACCGTAGTTGTAAACCACTTAATACGAACCAAGAGCCTACCCATCAAATTGATAGTTTGCCCCATTGTTCGTGAATCGAATGGACTGGCAATGAGTTCTCGAAATGAGCGATTGAGTTTGCAGCAGCGTAATAAAGCTTCCTTTATTTACCAAGCCCTGCTCAAATTAAAAGAGCGAACCTACTTCATGCCGCTGCATCAGGCAGTTGATAAAACGCGTTTGCATTTATCAGGTAAAGAGGGCGCTACCCTTGAATATCTTCACGCCGTGGATGGCGTAACTATGGCTGAAGTTCAACTCTTGGAAGAGTCTGATTATGTGGTAGTTGTAACGGTTGTGGAATTTGGTGGCGTACGATTATTGGATAATATTATTTTGAAGAGTCCAGTATCTGGATAGGAATAATGAGATGTTCTTAGTTTAGACTTGGATCCTTAGTCCCAACTGCACAGGCCGCGCGACAGACTAAGGATAGTTGTGATTTTGAAATGCAACTACAAGCTCAAATGCAATTTCAATTAGAGCCGTACGCAAGTCTTGATACTTGCATTTTGATACTTGATACTTGATACTATAACCTTTAACCTTTAACCTTGACTGAAAGAGGTTGTCACTTTTCTATTAGGTATATATTAATATTTAAAGATAATAATTTTTAATTAAACGAGGGGGCCCGGGGGAGACT
>JBLHHI010000133.1:0-8525 GCA_047614125.1 Bacteroidia bacterium
TACACTTGTGAAAAGCGATTTTCGAGTAAAAATTACTCGAAAGGGCCCGCCCTGTCTTCGCAATTTTTACTCGAAACTCACTGTTCACAAGCGTTCTGAATTCAAAATATGAATCGAACTCAGGTTACTAGTTCCAACGATGCCTTACCAATCGATAATTACATATCTCATATTTCATTCAACTTCAGAATTGGCTTTGCGCTTGGGCAAGATTCGCAAGCAGCGCGTGCATAAAACTGGATTTGCGTGGGCAAGGCGCCTTTTTGCGAACGGTGGGTTTTTCTTCACTTTTTTGCTCTAAAAAAAGTACATTCCGGTTATTGAGGGCGAGCCCTAAGCGACGATAAGAGGAAAGTATGTTTCAATATTAGACACCTAGTGTTTTTAATCTAGTTTGTATATCATTGAATTAACCAGGATTGATGGCAGCATAAACTTTGGTAAAGTTCAGATTAATTAGAGAAGAAGTTTAAACCTCAACAAACATGTCCGTGTAGTGCTCGGCTAATTGCTGCAACAAAGCGCGTACTTCCTCAGGCGAATTGGCTTGAACCAATTGCATTCGGAAAGGTTTAAAGTTATGTACGCCCTTGAAGTAATTGGCATAATGTCGGCGCATTTCAAAAATGCCCAAGCGTTCTCCCTTCCATCGTATGCTTTCATCAAAGTGATACAAACAGGTTGATATCCGCTCTTCCATCGAGGGTCCAGGCAAGATCTCCCCAGTTGCTAAATGATGCTTGATTTGGTTAAAGATCCATGGGTTTCCAATAGATGCGCGGCCAATCATGATGCCCTGCACGCCGTAGGTATCCCGCATCAACTTTGCCTTTTCGGGAGAGTCAACGTCGCCATTCCCAAAAATCGGAATTTCAATGTTCGGGTCGTTAGCAAGCTCGCCAATTAAGGTCCAATCTGCTTCTCCTTTATACATCTGCACGCGTGTTCTTCCGTGAATACTTAATGCCTTAATGCCAATATCTTGTAGCCGATATGCCACATCCTTTATGAACTTCGTTTTATCATCCCAACCCAATCGTGTTTTAACCGTAACGGGCAAATGGGTGGATTTGACAATCTCTTGGGTCATTCTAACCATCTTAGGCACGTCTTGAAGCAATGCAGCACCAGCACCTTTGCACGCCACGGCTTTTACCGGACAGCCGTAATTGATGTCAATTAAATCGGGTTCTGCTTGAGTGGCAATTTGAGTGGCCTCCTTCATCACCTCAATGTCGCTTCCAAAAATCTGAATCCCCACTGGACGTTCAAACTCAAATATGTCGAGTTTTTGCGTGCTTTTAGCCGCATCTCTGATCAATCCTTCCGAAGAAATAAACTCCGTATACATCAAATCTACCCCGTTGCGCTTGCATACAGCACGGAACGGAGGATCGCTCACATCTTCCATTGGCGCGAGCAGCAATGGGAAGTCTCCTAATTCTATGTCGGCTATTTTTACCACCTTTGCAAAGATAGTTCATCCATGCAAAATAACAGAAGTACAAATAGCACTGCACTTTCACATTCGCTCATCATTTTTGGAGTTCTTATGTTGTCTCTGGTAATTTTTGAATTTTTGTTTGCGCAGCTTGGCGGGCAAATCTGGAATCTTTCAATGGACAATTTGCGTGCTACCAACTTTACCGAAATGACGGTGGCCGAATTGCACTTTATCAAGTTTGTAATACCGGCATCAGGAGTTGCCTTTATTGTTGCCAGCTTTGTTTGCCTAACCACATTTCGGGAAAAAGCGGTGGAATATCTAACCCTATTAAAGTTGCCAAGCCTGGGGCAATTAATCATTGTGTTGTTGCTGTTTATTGGCTCCGTTCCCTTGCAAGAATATTTGATTGGCCTTAATTCCAGCATTGAGTTAAGCGAGTCGATTGCAAAAATATTTACCGAATTACAGAAAGCTTCCGAAAACATTTACTCTGCGGTATTGCGTTTAAATTCAGGCGGTTGGATACTTGTAAACCTCTTAATTATGGCCGTTTTGCCCGCCCTTGGCGAAGAATTGTTTTTTCGTGGTTTGATTCAAAAAAAGATTGGCAACGGACTTCAAAACATGCACATAGGCATCCTAATCAGCTCGCTCTTATTTGCACTCATTCACTTCCAACCCTATCACTTTCTGCCAATGCTTCTTTTATCATTTATACTCGGCTACATTTATTTCTTTACCGGCAAGTTGTGGTTAAGCATTCTATTTCATGCGGTTAACAATGCAATGGTTGTACTCTTTGATGCGATCAAAAAAAGCGACACACAAGATCTAGATGCCATTTCCTTTCCCTGGTATATTACGTTTGCAAGCGCGGTATTCGTGGCCGTATTATTCATTTTTGCTAAAAAAAGACAGTCCATTCAAACAATTCCAGAACATGTCGAACTTTAATTCTCGTCTCTTGGTTGGGGCCATCTATGTTGCCACTACTGCGTTTTGCCTTTTATTTGACCAGCTCACGGCTTGGTTGTTTTTTGGCGTTCTGCAGGCTCTTGTGTTGTACGAATGGTATGCGATTAATAGGAAGTCCAAATCAAAACGTTCTTTCACCCTTCCTTTACTCATTGGATCCATTGTGTTTTTAATGGTGTACGGCAATCAAGATTCGGTGGTAAACATGGGAACGTTGGTATATCTGCTAATTCCCATATTCTTGCTCTTTTTCATATGGTTAATCTTTTACAAAAGCGATCATTTTGTTAAGGATGCTGCAGTAATGATTGCGGGTTGGATTTACATCTCGGCTTCGTTTGCTTTCTTTTTGCGCATTGGCAACCTAACCTTTAATATGGATAACACCGATCTCTTACCCTATCACGGCTTTCAAATTCTCTTAATTTTTATACTCATTTGGGTAAATGATACTGGAGCGTACCTAGTGGGAAGGCGCTGGGGTAAAACGCCACTTGCTCCTGTTGTGTCGCCTAAAAAAACATGGGAGGGCTTTGTTGGAGGTTTGGTTTTGAGTGTTTTAGTTGGATTAATTATTTCGCATTATATGGCAGAACTTGAGTGGATTCACTATCTGGTTCTGGCTGTAATATGTTCTGTATTTGGTACGCTGGGAGATTTGTTTGAATCTAAAGTAAAACGATCTTTGGCAATTAAGGACTCTGGCACCTTGCTAGGCGGCCATGGTGGGGTTTTAGATCGCTTCGACTCAATTTTATTTGCAGGACCAGCGGCATATTTTTACCTCTTGCACTTCATTGTAATGTAAATATTACCATTCATGTTTTGTATTTAGACCGCTTGTGAACAAAGAGATTTTGGTGAATATTTCGACAAAGAGTACTTTTCAAAAATCCCCAAAAGCGTTCAGTCTACATTCATAAATCTTATGATCCTCGCCCCGCATTTTGTGTTCTTTACAAATTCGAATTTCAAAAGATTGATCGAACTCAGGTTGTAAGATAAAAGTCATCAAAATAATCGAGATAATGTTTGTAAGTGCTCAACTTTAATGGATAAGTTTGCGGCAGTTTATTATCCTAATTTAATGAGCTTGAAATACAAAGAACCCGCTCCAATAACAGACCATTTGAATCCCTTAGATTCGATGATGGAAAGATTCTCCGAAGCAGCAAAAAAGCTTGGCTTGGATGATTCAACTTACGACGCATTAAAATCTCCTGAAAAAGCGGTAATCGTTAATTTAATGGTTACCATGGACGATGGAAAGATTCGCGTTTTTGAAGGTTATCGTGTAATACATTCGGCTAATTTGGGCCCATCCAAAGGTGGCATCCGATACGCAATGTCTGTAAATTTAGATGAGGTAAAGGCCCTCGCCGCATGGATGACCTGGAAGTGTGCCGTTGTTGGCATTCCGTACGGTGGAGCAAAAGGTGGTATAACCTGCGATCCGAGAACAATGAGCCAAGGCGAATTGGAGCGTTTAACACGCGCCTACACCGTTGCAATGGCAGATGTTTTTGGTCCTGAAAAAGACATTCCCGCCCCAGATATGGGCACCAATCCACAAATTATGGCTTGGTTGATGGATGAATACTCCAAGATTAAAGGAGTTGCCAGTCCAGCGGTTGTTACCGGCAAGCCGCTTGTTTTAGGTGGATCTTTAGGTCGAGTTGAAGCAACTGGTAGAGGCGTTATGGTTTCCACCCGATCAGCCATGGGTAAGTTAAAAATGAATCCAACCAAGGTTACCGCAGCCGTTCAAGGTTTTGGAAATGTTGGATCAATTAGCGCCAAACTCATTGAGCAACAAGGTGTTAAAATTGTTGCCATCTCTGATGTAAGTGGTGGATACTACAATCCAAACGGCATTGATATTGAAACCGCAATTGCCTATGTAACTGCAAATGGAGGAACCTTAGAAGGTTTTAAGGAAGGTGAGCGAATATCGAACGAGGATTTACTCGAATTAGACGTTGACATACTAATCCCAGCGGCTATGGAAGATCAAATCACCGACAAGAATGCTTCTCGAATAAAGGCTAAGCTTATTGTTGAAGGAGCCAATGGGCCTACTTCTTCAAATGCCGACCAAATTTTGAGCGATAAAGGAATTATGGTAATTCCCGACATCTTAGCCAACGCCGGCGGTGTTTCCGTTTCGTACTTCGAATGGGTTCAAAACCGATTGGGATACTTCTGGACCGAAGAACGCGTAAATCGAAGAGCCGACCGCATCATGAAACAAGCCTTCGAAACCGTGTACGAAGCTTCTATAAAATACAACGTAAACATGCGAATAGCTGCCTACATCGTTGCCATCGACAAGGTGGCGACCACTATGCGACTTCGCGGTACTTTTTAATTATGATTCACAAAGAAGGTTATATCATCTTGATAACCACCGCATTGGTGGTTGCCTGCATTAACTTTTTAGTGTACAAATACATCGATGCTGCGTGGTTGCGTTATATAATAACCTTTACCACGGTTGTTGTTTTCGTACTCTTTCTTCAATTTTTTAGAAACCCTGGCAGAAATACCGTGGTTAATACCAATCACATCATTGCACCTGCCGATGGAAAGGTTGTGGTGATAGAGGAAATTGAGGAGCCCGAATATTTTAAAGACAAGCGAATTCAAGTAAGTATTTTCATGTCGCCACTAAATGTGCATGTTAATCGCAATCCAATATCTGGTGTGGTTTCTTACTTCAAATACCACCCAGGTCAATACTTAGTTGCCTGGCATCCAAAGTCGTCTACCTTAAATGAGCGTACCACTACGGTAATTAAAAAAGAAGATGGAACTGAGGTTCTTTTTCGCCAAATTGCCGGTGCGGTGGCGAGGAGAATTCGATGGTATGTTGCCGAAGGCGATACGGCTGTTCAAGGTCAAGAAATGGGCTTTATTAAATTCGGAAGTCGGGTAGATGTTTTCTTGCCGCTTGGAACTAAGATAAATGCCAAGATTGGCGATGTAACCCGCGGTGGAGAAACCGTTATCGCAGAGTTTTAACTTCCTTTAGTCTTTCGCAAAACGTTATTAATCAATATGTTAAGATCAGTGTCTATGCTGTAATTCTTCGCGTAGAAATAATTGAGTTTTTCCTTTATCCCAGCATCCACAACATCAATATCATTTTCTTGATCGGTTGAAAATATACCAAATTTAAGTTTTGGAAGGTGTTCAGAGTTCACTTCCGTGCAATATCCAACCCACGATTTTTTACCCATTAAAACGCTCAACGTCCTTTTAAAAAAGGCACCAATTCCATCTCCAAACCATCCAACTAAAATACCTATTGGAAGTAGACAAAGACTGACTCCAACATCAAATAACCGCTTTTTGCGAATGATGTATTCATCCGAGAGGGCAAAGCTTATTTCTTCGGTATAGAGCTCGCCATTCAGGTCTTTCGAGTTCGATCCAATGATAAAAAACCGCTCATCCGGAACAATCTTAAACGTTGTGTGTGTAGAGCCAATTAAAGTCATCCAATGCATGGTTTGCGCACTGGTAACATCCTTGCTGCAAAAAATGATCTCATCTACCTTATATATCTTGCACAATTCAACCAATCGATCGATGGGGCCTAAGACTTCCGAGGTTTTTTCATCTTCGAGCGAAACAAAGCCCAAGAAATTTACTGGGGTCTCACTTTTTTGGATGAGGTTTAACACGCGTTCTCGTTCGGCAGAGTGCCCTAAAATAATGGTTCTTTGGGCCGACTTACTTCCCAAGTTGAAATTTTTAAACTTTTTGAAATGAAGCAAGAGCCGCAGACCCACCATCGAGAAAGCCGCCCAGAACGTTCCAGCCAGAATAATTCCCCGAGAATATCGCAAGTGGTTGGGCAACAAGCCGTATACCGCCGAGATTAATACCGTACCGATGAAAATGCCCCGTAAAATTCGTTTGGCGGACGGAGGTTTTTGATATCCACCACTTAAGTAGACAGCAGATAACCAGAGAAAAATATAGTACGGGAAATGAATTTGTACGAGTTCTTCTGGAAAGGAGGTGAAATCTCGAATGTGTTCTTCCCAGTAGTTCTTAATCAAAAAGAGACCCGCAGTTAAAAGAGCGGCATCTACGGTAAAAAGCCAAATTCGTGACATAAAACGCTGACCAACAGCCAAAAATGCTCGAACGTAAATGGCCGTTTTAATTAAAAAAACCAGCATGCTGGCATTGTTTCCGTGGTAATGCTTTTTGGCAAAGAGTACCATGGCACGATAAAAAACGAAGACGTAGTTAACGCTCATTTTTTTGGTGCTTTCGCCCTTGTAATGAATGATGGACGTTTCGGGAAAGTACACATTTTGGTAGCCTCCCAAGATAATTCGATAGCTCAAATCGATGTCTTCTCCGTACATAAAGAAGTCTTCGTCGAGCAAACCAACTTCCTCTAAAACGCAGCTTCTAATAAACATAAAGGCTCCAGCTAAAACTTCAATGGGTGCAGTTTGATCGTTGCTCAAGTAGCTTAAATGGTACTTGCCAAATCGCTTCGATTTTGGGAAGAGCTTGTTTAAGCCCGCCATCTTATATAGAGCCACTTCTGGCGTTGGTAGTCCGCGTTTCGATTCCGGCAAAAAAGTACCCTTTCCATCAATCATTTTAACCCCAAGGCCGCCCACCTTTTGGTTGCCACCCATGTACGTTATGCATTTCGAAAAGGTGTCTTCCTGAACCACAGTATCTGGGTTTAAGAGCAAAACATATTCGCCCTTGGCCACTCGAATGGCTTGATTATTTGCCGCCGAAAAACCAACGTTCTTTTTATTGGCAATGCAGGTAACCTCTGGGAACTTTTCACGAACCATTTGCACGGATCCATCCACCGAATCGTTATCGACCACAAAGACCTCAACATCGAGATTCTTACTGGCCTTTTCAACCGAAATAAGACATTGCTCGAGGAAGTATCGAACGTTGTAGTTAACAATGATTACGGAAAGTTTCAAATGTTGCGGGTTGTTGTTGCAAACATACAAGATTTTGTGTTTGAATTGGCTTTGTGAAATGCACTCCGAAAGTAATAAAGTGAGCGATATTACAACTACATATCCAAAGGAAATTTAGATCCCAGAATGTTAAATTATAAGTGCATAAATTTGTTTGCCGTTGTTTTACATAAAAAATGGGAAGCCCGGAAATTGTTAAACTAGTTAATCGCATCGTAAAACTTGACTGAGATAAAAATATATCCATTGCCTCCACAAACGGATTGCGAGTCGGTTGCAGTTTTAAAAGCACTAAACGGCGCTTCACGCGCATTGGGACAATTAAAAGGGGAGATTTCTAAAATTCCGAATTCACAAATCTTGCTCGACACCTTAATCCTTCAAGAGGCCAAAGACAGTAATGAGATTGAAAACATCGTTACTACCGATGATGAAATGTATCAGGCAAGTATTGATGAAACCGTTGCTTCGATAACAGCTAAGGAAGCGTTAAATTATGCCTCGGCCATTAAGCTGGGCTTGGATATTGTCAAAGACAAAGGTCTGCTCACCACGAACGATATTTTCCGAATTCAAAACATAATTGCCCCCAACCATCCCATTCGCAAAGTTCCGGGAACGGTGTTAAAAAACCCAAAAACAGAGGAAGTCGTATTTACCCCGCCGCAAGATTATAACGAAATAACAGCGCTGTTAAGGAATTTGGAGCAATACATCAATTTACCCGAATTTCATGCCATTGATCCACTCATCAAAATGCCCATCATCCATTTTATGATGGAAACGGCAGAACGGGGCGCTTGATAAATATCTTATACCTCGTTCAACAAGGGCTTTTAGATATTCCGGTATTATACCTGAGCAGCTACATCATCAAGAACAAAGCCGATTACTATCGATTGCTCCAAGAAGTGCGCGTAGAAAATGCATGGCAAGAATGGATTCTTTGGATGTTAAAAGGTGTAGAAATTACTGCTAAAGAAACCATTGTTGTGGTGAACAACATTAAGACATTGATGGATCAATATAAACACCACATCCGATCGAATCACTCGTTTTACAGTCACGACTTGATCAACATTTTGTTTAAGCATCCTTATACCAAAAACAGTTTTTTGCAGCGCGAACTT
>JBLHHI010000134.1:0-8480 GCA_047614125.1 Bacteroidia bacterium
TAGCCAAAGATTTCGCCATGCGTAGCATGAGCGGAAGCTGACGGCAAAAAAAAACACGAGGCGCAGCCTAGGTCTTTTCGGTTGTTATGCCACCCCTTAAGGACCGCCGACCGCGTACGCCGACTACGTACGCCGAAACGCAGTGAAGGCGTTAAACGCAGTGGAGGCAGTACCGCAGCGCGGCAATCCTATTATCTTCTCTCAGCCTCCTCAAACCCACAGTTTATGTTAGCCAAGGAAGATACCAGTCCCAGTCTCTCACTAACGACCACATTCGTAGTTAAGTAATCATATAACGACTAACCCAACCTCAATAAGATGAATCATCATGAGTATTCCGGAGCAAAGTATACCACCTATTCCGGAGTAAAGGGGGCCACCTGTTCCGGCTGAAAGGGGGCCACCAATCTGGCTGATTTTGTACCATGTTTGGAGTGATAAAAAAGCTTCAAAATGGCGAACAAAATGGTTACGATGAATAAACTCAGAAAAATCCTGCGATTGCTCGACCAGAGCAAAAGTAAACGAGCGGTAAGCAGAACATTAGGAACTTCGCGAAAGACCATTGATAAATATGCATCTGTCTTTGATCACCACCCATAGGGATATAAGGGGTTATTAAAGTTGAGCGACAAGGAATTCGCCGCCTTGGTTGGTGTGATCACCAACCAGAATTCAAATTCCGATGAATCTACCATAAGTTTGGTGATCACACCAAACAGGGCGAAAGATGCCGGGCATCTACATCATGTCATTGCGTGAGGCCCTTTGTCTTTCATCAACAAACTTGACCATAAACTAGGGCCGTATAACTGAGATTGATTTAGACACCAGCCCTTTTTTAGTGGCAATTATCAAGGTATAATGGCCTGTAGCTATATTGCTTACATCTACAGTTATGAAGTCTGATTTTAAGCCTTTGGCATTAAAAGGTACATTTCTACCGATGGCGTCAATCAGTCTCACTTGCTCCATTATTAAACCTCCTCGACTTTGTACTACGAATTGTCCTTGGCTTGGGTTTGGGAAAAGTCGAACCTGTCTATGTAAGGATGGTACACCACTCGTTGTGTCTTCAAGAACCACTACAACTTCATTGGTTTTAACCTGCCAAGGCATTGGCACAGAATCTGGGTAGGTCTTGAAACATCTTGCTGTAGAATCCATTGACCAATCTTCCATGGTCAAATACAGGTTGTAGATGCCAGGATCATTGTACCGATGTTCAAATTCTTGACCCGCTACCGTAGCTATGGTTCCATCCCCCCAATTCATTGTATAATTTGGAGACGCCGTACCTTCGCTTAAGTTTCTGATAAAAAGAGTATTTCCTTCATAAATAACCGCGGTATCAAACCTGTTCCAAAAGTAATCATCCTTAAATTCAAAGAGTGGCTTTGGACCCAGTAAATTTAGAGTAGTCGTAACGTCATCTTCACATCCCAGTGAAGTTCGAATTTTCATATTCACCACATAATTATCATATAGATCATAAGTATGACTGGGTTTTTTTAAAACGCTTTTTGGACTTCCATCCCCAAAATTCCATTCATACCACATTACACCATCTTTAAGGGTATGCGTAGTTGAATCAGAGAATATGATTTCTGGGGAACAGTTCTCACCTTCCGTTGTTGTGGTAAAATTTGCGCTTACTTCTGCAATGGTTATAGAAAGATATGATGTGTCGGTACATCCTAAAGAATCTTGCATAACCATGGTAGCTATGAACGAGCCCGGTTCATTATACACGTGAGAAAAACTTATATCACGCTCAAAATCCAAACCATCCGTACTGTCCCAATCTATTTTCTTAATTTCTCTATTGCTAACATAACGATCCGCGTCTTCCCAATATTTAGTTGGGTCGATTGGATAGTCTTCCGGCCATGTTAGATTGCTAAATTGCCAGTAACGTATTGAATCCTGAATATGGACTTCCTGCCCCGTGCATGCCACCTCATCATAAAAGCGGGCTGCATGCAAAAATCCAACATTTAGCAACTCAGCGTGATTTTTCTTGCATCCATCCATATTACTCAGGGATATTGAAGGAATCATAGCACCCCGTGAATCAATAATAACAGTATCTTTCTTAGCAGGATCATGCCAATCTATTTGTACTTCAGGATGTTTGTAGGATATCTTCCATAAACCCGGTATCGTGTCTTGTCCATCAATTAAGGTATCAAAACCTTGCAGCGAATGCGCTCTAAAATGAAGAATCTCTGCTACTTCTACCGAATCCATTCGTGATGAGTGCGTATAACGATACCGTTTGTTATTGTGTTTAACCACATTCGTTTCTTGCTCATGGTATTCTGATAATACGGACTTGAGGTTCATTCCAGTCGTATCAATACATGTTCCCAAAAAAGCGCTCCAATGCAGGCCATTGTCTTCAAAGTAATATCCCTTTTTGGGGGCAGGATTGAAAGGTCCTTCTGGCAATTCCAACATCGTTTTCCACTCTTTTAAAATAGAGGTGACTATGGTATCTAAGATAATATCACCAAATACTTCATCAATGGTATGTCGTATAACGTAATTATATCGCCAATTTTCGCCCTTGTAATCTACATTTTCATCATTTCTGCCCACTACCGGTCCATCATAATCTTGTAGGTATTTAAAATCTTCATAATACCCACCCAATCGGTTCTGATAACCATAATTAATGTTAAAGGTGGAAATATTCATCTGGTGATCATGCTTTAGCTTGAGGTAGACTTCTTCGCCTTTGCAGATGGACTTTTTATTTCCAACAATATCAAACTCAGCATCGAGTCTACTTAACTCTAATAGGTTGTGATACCAAGCTGTGTCGGTACATTGCGGTTCTCCATTTTTATCCAATGGTCCATTGCCAACGATTAGTCCCATGGTAATTTTTTTTGTGGGCCCCATCGACCAATCATCACCTAAGTCTTCGGCAGAATATCCCTTAATAAACTGATCGCCATACGTTCCTGTTGCGTCGTACGACAAGGAAAAGGGCAATGCTGATCCAGGAGCAGGAGGCGCCAAAATGCCACCCGAATTGAACGCAATGAAATTGTCTTTACCCTTGCTCAAATCAAAGTTCACTGCAAAATACGATTGACTGCCAGTGTTCATATCAAAAAGCATTTTATAGTCTTGGCTTTCATCATCGAAAGGACATGTAACGCTCGATTGAAGGGTCATTCTACTCGCATCAGGTTGGGTTGCCACAATGAGCGCTTCGTCTTCCATGCGGGCGTTCCGAATGGTATCTTTAAGAGTAAGCCGAGCCACAAAGTTATGTGGGTATGATTTCATAAAAATCAATCGGTGTAATTGTGGCTCAGTAGTATCAACGCTTCTTGTTCGACAATTAAACGTTGAATCGATATAGCCGTAAGTGAAGGTATCGTTTGAAACAAAATGATGCTTGAGATATACGGTGTCCCAGTTTGGATACAGGTGCTTTGGTGCACTGTCTAAACTGTAGTTACAATTTCTTCCAACGTTTAATTGTAAAGCAGTTGACGTGGTGCATTGTGAAGCATATTCATCTCCAAATGTCCAAAGCCTCGTCACTTGTGATCCTGCTGTTCTATTGGCCAAATGTTTAGCACTTGTTATAGCCGTTTGATCACCGCTTCGTGTAACCTCATTGAAGTTGAACACAAACTCAGTCTTTCCATTAAGTTGAACTGTGGAGTCTTCTCCATCTATGGAAACATCATTGTGGTAAAAGCTGGAATTATTTGTAAAGAACACCGTGTCTTTCATTGTACATTGATATCTACGTTCAAAATCAATGCGATCATTGGGGGCTTCTATTTGTGCCTTTGGGCCGAATACGACAACCGTATCAAAAACCATTACATCACATGGTCCAGTTAAAACTCGAAGTGATATCATTTTAGGTCCTAAAGAGTTGTACGTATGACTTGGGTTCCACTTTTGGTTATCAAAATTTGATAGTCCGCTTTCAGGATCTCCAAAGTTCCAAAAAAATCGTGCTCCTGGAATCGGACCATTCGCTAATCTAAAAGTAACCGGGCCTTCTGCAATGGCCAAACTGTCTTTATCCGCTCTTATTTGAAAATCAAATCCAATGACAGTAGAAGCGCGTTTGTACGTCGTCGTTTCAGTGCATCCGTTATTCACTACAACGCTCAGTTTCAAGTTAAAACTGCCATAACCGTAGTATTTTTTTTTAATAATACCGTCAAAGTCCTTACCAGTCCAAAACTCCGTATTGGTTATTGAATCTCCAATAATTTCTGTGCCATCACCAAAATCAAGGGTGAATTGCGCTAAATCTTTTAGGTCTACATACGTTTTCGGCTCCGACAGCCAATTCAGATACGTTTTATTTTTTATTGTGGCATTAGTAGAATCACAGCCTACGGGGGAATTGCTGGTAAGGCGAAGGCCAATACGAGGATATACTTGAATTGCATTTTGAATGAGCTTCTCGGTAACACACCCGTTGTTATCCTTTAATTCTATTTTAAGATTAAACGACCCTCCACTTGGGTCGATAACAGTATGTGTTATTGCATCTCCAATTTTGGGGTTATTTATAACCTCTTTTGCACCATCTCCGAATAAGTACGTGATTCTATTTAAAGTACTTCCCGATGCAAACTTGCTGCTATCTAAATATAAAAATTGGTTGCCTGCAAAACACTGACTTTGGTCCGTTAACAACATCGATCTAACCGTTGGACTGGGCTTAATAGTAATATTTAATGTCTTTCGACAATTGCCAGAAGATCCAGAAGCCTTTAGGGTTACCGAGTACGCCCCATCATCCTTAAACTCGTATATTGGATCTCGGTTCGACGTTGAATGAACCAGCTTACCTTCGGTGTCTTTAAACTCCCACTGGTACGAGCTAAAACCTGGAGCATTTGCCTTAAACGAAATTGCATTGTTAGTACATTCATTTCCAGCCAAATATGTTGGGTTACAACTCTGGGCTATGGCCATGAAAGACCAGAAAGTGGCGGCTACGGTCAATAAAAGTCTGATTTGGTAACTCTTAGATTTGGTTATGCTTTTTGGTGTCATTACATCATAGACGCATAACACTGCCTAAGTTGTTGCATGTTCGCCTTATGTAGAAATGGACAGAGTCTTTTCGTAAAACTAAAAGCAATGCAGAATGCGCAAAGAATATATAACGACTGCAACCCTACGGCCAACTACATCTTGCCATTTTCTTAAAAACGTCCGAAAGTTGCTCCATGAACAAAGATCGTAAAGTTCTTGCACACGAGATGGGCAAGTTGGTAAAGAAATGGGAGAAAAGTGGCATGACACAGGGCGACTTTGCCAAAGGTGAAGCACAGTCAAACGACGGATAGCAATCACAACAGGATTCAAAGAGTTTGAATCTGCAAAGAGGTCATAGGCTAGAATAACAATCATTAATATCATCAGGAAGAATCAAATCAAAGATTCAAGATCAAGTTGGTTTACCACATTCGAGTCTTTAGCTGCTTGATGAAAAGTGAAATTCTTCTACTTTTGGATACTGACAGTATTAACGCGATAGTACCCTGTTTTTAGGGGTCTTTCCCATATATTGTGTTTGACTAATTTAGGTTACTTAATGTTAATTCTTTCCTTTTTTTGGGAATAATTTGAACACTAGATTATACTCAAATAAAATTTTCAAATGTAAATTCACTCAAATAACTCCATTAAGTTTACATACATTTTTATTCCTCAACATCATCAAATAATCCTTCTTTTATAGCAAACCCTTGATAGATCAACTTTAAGGCCAATAGGATGCTAAGGTGAGGTAATCGTTTCTTGTAAGCAACGTTATTGAAAGGCTGGGGTTGCGCATATTCTGCCTTAGATTTAATATATATTCGAATCTTTTGATTGTTCATTACAACTCCCCATGTCATTAACTACCATAAGGGAGGACACCCATTTGATTGAGCGACAAACACAATACAACTGTCAGGTGGCCCCATATTCTCCGAATAAAAACTTCCGTCCATTAATGACAATATCAAGGTATCACAAGTAAGTTTATCGATATTGTACCAAGAAACGTTTTTACCTCCAATTAAAGCTTTAGGGTTATAAAAGAAGATTAGTTTTAGTTTATTATTTTTTACTTTATACTTAACTTGATCTTCCTCATTTACGCTTGAATATCCCTTTGGGTTGATAGTTAAGCATACATTGACCTTTGATGAATACCAACTTTGAAACAAATTTGGTTGATCTGGCTTGCTGCTACTTAACAAACAACACACGAAGCATCCTGAAACAAGTATCCTAAATTTTTTCATCTGAATTTTTTATTAGTATAACGCTCCATTGTGACTGATAACCTAATTTTATATCCGTGACAAGCATCTACAACCAGCCCTCCTGAACTCATTCTGGAATTCCAGGTTCCGCTTACATTAATATTATCTGCCATGTTTACAGTGGTTCCAAGAGGAGGTGCATTTCTTCCAAACCTGGCCATTACTTGATGGGTTGCACCCCCCCCCACCTGTAAATATATTCCAAGGTGTTCCATTCAACAAAAAGGTATAAACTGCAGGTCTTCTAGTATTAATATCGTCTCTTTTTATATTCACAAAGTCTACATTTATTGCATATGTAGCAGAAGCTGAATTATTTTTATTTATGTATTCTCCTAAAGTTTTCCCGAGCGCAAATCGAGTTCCTAAAGTTGTGAACCCATCATCAATTGGCAATCCAGGATAAATTCGACCAAATGTTGCTCCAACAACATTTATTATATTTCTATGAACTCTATTATTGAAGGTAAATTTTCGAGTTACCGTTCTTGTAAAAGGACTAAAATACAAATGATCCCTATTCGGGTTACTGTTACTTCCACTCCTAGTTTGAGGTTGAATAACTGCATTAGTGATTGACAGAGGTTCTGATCTTAATTCTTCTAACTTCAAATCCATCTCTTTAGCATTGATACCATTTGTATTCCCTCTTCTATATTGTGCTCTTGTAACTCTCCATGTACCTGCTGCCCGTTCTCTTTGCCTGAACGCTCTTTTAGTCTTGCGAGTGCCTTCTATCTCATCACCCAGTGGGTCATTAAAAACAATTGGAAAATTGTTCATACTAGCATAAGGGGTTTGCCACAGTATAAAAGAAGGGTCACGCGAAAACCACCTACCCAACCTCGAGTCATATTGTCGATAATGAGTAGTATAAGAACTACCTTCTCCACTAACTTCATTGTCCTTCTCCTCCCCATTAAACCCATATCGATACCCGTCATCAAAGGTCTTGGAGCGTTCTTTGATCTGCCCAGCCTGCGGCGGCTTAACAAAACTACCAAATCGCAGATTTGTGGTTTTGTATAACATCCCAAAGGGATGCGCCATATAATTGACATTTCCACCACTATTTGTGGTACTATATGTCAGATATGGACTGCTCAATAACACAAATGAAAGTTAAGGATTTTTTGTGAATATCCCCTCGTTTTAAGTGCGGATGAATATTTCATAAAAATTGGTTGCAGCTGTTTACAAACGCCCAACCGGAAATCACAATCGCAAAAACAGCATTTTTTGTACTTTTACAATATGTAGATGGCCGGAGGGTTACTTATTTCCAGAAGATAAACTGAATGAAGTTGAATTACTAAAACAAGACCGTGATAAAAAATTGCTTTCATTGGTGATGGTATCAATGATGCACCGGTCTTAGCAGCAAGTGTTATTGGAATAACAATGGGTGCAATGGGAAGTGATGTTGCAATAGAAACGGCAGACATTATTATTCAAACAGACGAAACTTCTAAAATTATTACAGGAATGAAAATTGCAAAATCCACGCAAAATATCATACGGGCTTTTGGTGTAAAAATTACTGTGATGGTTTTAGGCACATTTGGTATGGCAAATATGTGGGAAGCTGTTTTTGCTGATGTTGGTGTAGCATTATTAGCTATTTTAAACGCAGTTAGATTGCAAAGAATGAGTTGGTAGAGTTTAATAGGGGCTGTAAGCCTTGCCCTTCCAAACACCCTGGCGAAGCGAGGCAATCTCAACCATTAATGCGTTAAACCAAAACGCTCACTGAATTGTGAGCTCTTATTGACTAATTATTAATCCAACCTTGGGTGGAGTTTCCAATCATACCATCCAAGCGCTTGCCTTACATGAGCGAAATACTGACAGTCTAATGAGGCTTCGAATCCTCCTAGGTGCCAAAACTTTTAACTAAATTTGTTGCTCGTTGATTACGAAACCGTCCATATCAAAAAAGCTCATTGCACTTTTCCTAGTAACCTTGGTGTTTGTGGGTTCGTTCGGAATCAATTTCGACAGCCATTTTTGCAAAGACACTTTGGTATCGATATGCTTCTTTGGTAAAGCGAAAACATGTGATATGTCGGAAGCTTCATACACCTGCGAAAAAAGCACATTTCAACAAGATGCTTTTGGCAAGCAATCATGCTGCAGCAACTTTTCGGGATTTTATCAATCTTCATTCGA
>JBLHHI010000135.1:0-8022 GCA_047614125.1 Bacteroidia bacterium
TGCCTCCGAAGGTTTCTTTGGAGTGCAAGATTCCCTATCGGGCAACCAAAACATGTTGCTCATGATGGACTACGGCATCTTCTACGAATTTATTCCGATGGCGGAATTTGGCACTGAGAATCCCAAAACCTTACACATCGGGGAGGTGGAGAAGGATGTTAACTACGCACTTTTAATTACAACAAACGCCGGATTATGGCGATATGCTATTGGCGACACGATTATTTTTACCGATTTATCGCCGTATCGATTTAAGATTACCGGAAGAACGAAGTCGTACATCAATGCCTTTGGTGAGGAGTTGGTGATCGAAAACGCAGAAACGGCCTTGGTTGGAGCCTGTTTGAAAACCAATGCTAAAATTAGAGATTATACGGCCGGTCCAATTTATATGGAACATACAAAGGCAGGAGCGCATCAATGGCTCATTGAATTTGAAAAAGAACCGGAGTGTTTGGAATCCTTTCGAAACGAGCTCGACGACTTACTGAAAAAGGCAAACAGCGATTACGAGGCTAAACGCACTGCCGACATGGCTTTGGGGCTTCCGCAAGTGTTTGTGTGCAAAGAGGGTACGTTTTACAATTGGTTGCGTTACAAGGGCAAGCTTGGCGGCCAACACAAGGTTCCGCGCTTAAACAATGATCGGGCTATTATTGACTCTATTTTGAATCAACCCATCTTGGGTTAATCGGTTTTTTTGGGAGGAAGCTTCAGCCGATCTTTCAAGACAGGTTTACGCACCAAGCCACCCTTTTCCCAAGTTATTCCAAAGGTAAATCCTGCATTTATTTCGAAACGATTTGCCCCTGGCGAAACCAAACTCTTGTTGGAACTGGAAACATAGGGCCGAAATCCACCACCAACAAAAAACTCCACAGGAAATACTTTTTTGAAGTAGCGCTTTACACCCAACGTTCCCCCCAGCGCTAAACTATTTAGCTCAAAGGATTCAGTCCGGATAACGTCTGATAAATGTGTATAGCGAGCATAAATGCTGGCATATCGACCTCTGTGCTGATGCAACAAAGAATTCAAAATATTAATTTTTCGGCCCTTGTACATTCGGTACGACACAAAGCCTCGGGTTATGGTGGCCGAGTTGCCCAACATGGGTGGACGCATCTGAACTCCAAGTTCCACGGCCTTTAAATCTTTTAAGAAGTGTTCGTACGACACCGAAAAAGGAGCAATGAAGTTGGTTTTAATTTCTTGTGAATGAGCCAGTTGGCTAAATGTGATTGATAACAAGATTGAAAAAAGGGACTTTCTTGTCATACTTATTCTATGGGTTTAAATCCTTCGAAAGCTTGCTTGCAATTGTTGCAATAGTGCAAACTCCGGCAAAGGGTTGGACCAAAGGGACTTTTAAGTGTGGTATTTCTGCTGTTACAAAATGGGCAGGGTGTATCCGACAAGACGTCGAGTTCGAGATAGCCGTCTAATTTTTTTGGTGGAGCTAATCCGTGTTTCAAAAGAGCCGCACGGCCATCCTCCGAGATCATATCCGTATTCCACTGAACATCAAAGTTGGTTACAACCTTAACTTCATCGATGCCGTCGAGAGCAACGAGGTGGTCGTGCACGAGTTCCTCCATGATTTTAAGTGCCGGACAGCCAGCAAAGGTTGGTGTGAGTTGGACAGAAACAGTGGTGCCTTCTACATCAATCTTTGTTACAATGCCTAAATCTACCAATGATATGGTTGGAATCTCCGGATCTTTAACCTCTTTCAGAGATTCGCGTATGAAGCTTGCTGTTAGCACGTTGTATTTTTAATGTTCCAGTTTGTATTACCAGTCGGCACTTGGGTCGATGGCGTAAACTTCCGTCATTTCATTCAACAAAGGCTGTAAATGCTCGGTATGAATTCCCTTTCTTCCTCCATAAACAATGTCAGAATCTGATGTTTCCGGAATCGATAGCTTCATTGAATCCAGAAGAGGAGTAACGGTTTCGAGCCACTTTGCCTTAAGGGCTTCTTCACCTCCAAACAAACCAGCGTTTATTGCTTCCTGCTCTTGATCTCCGGTTTCGAACATACCTAAGGCGTATGGCCAGGTATAATTAAGGGCACTTTGCATTCGTGCTGCGCTCTCTTCATTTCCGCCGGCAAGTTGTCGCATCCATGTGGTTGCGTGCATGGTGTGATATTTAATTTCACCTCTAAATTTTCGAGCCATTTTTGATAAGCCTTCATGAGAGGAATTGGTAAGCATATCGAAACGAAGTGCCTCCGCCATATCAAAGAGAAAGTGCCGAACTAAACTAAAGTCGTACTCGCCAATTGGGAGTTCAACGAGTTGACAACAATGAAATTGGTTGGAGTTCCGAGTAAAAGCCACAGTATCGGCGTCGGCTTCTCCCAACTCATGCAACAAATTATAAAGATGTTCGCTCTGACCGATCTTATCTTGAGCCATGCTGCTAAATGCAATATCCTCTTCCAATAAGGGTCCCAAGCCAGTCCATTCGCTGTTTCGATGACCGAGTATTAGCTGATCATCTGCTATTTTATAAAGCAGGTACTTGGCTGCTTGTACGTGTTTGTTATTAAAAAAATCCATACTAATCTTTATCTACTTTTTAGCTGCAATTCTTGCTTTGTAGGCATTAATTCGGTCAATTACTTTGTACGCCCCAGGGTCGCGATAGGTTTTAGCATCGGTGGTTTCAAAGATGTCTTCGTCGAAATATTCCGTTGCTACCATGCAGGTTGAAGGGGCTACCCAAAGGTTTGAGGTCATTCCTCGCCGAGCATACTGTTCTTTGGCATACAACAAAGCCATTTCCGCATTTGGTGCGTGAACCGCGCCAACATGAATGTGATGTTGGCCTCGTTTCTTTTGGTGAAAAACTTCGAAGGTTTGAAATTGATCTAATGCCTTTAAAGGTGTAATTTGCTCATTTTCATCAAGTTGAGCTCGAGCTATACGCGGATCCAGTGATTTAATCATTCTTTAAAAAGTAATTTTGAGGTGTTGACGTATCTGCCATTTATATTGAGGATGTACATCCCTTGAGCAAGACCGCTCATATTTACTTGTAAGTTTTTAGAAGCAATTCCGCTCTGAACAATTTGTCCCAGCGAGTTGAATAATGAATATTCGGCGCCTTCAATTTGGCTCAAACCAGAAATATTTACCACGTCGTTAACGGGGTTTGGATACACTTTTAATCGATGTTGATCGAAGCTAAAGACACTTAAATTTTGGTTGGTAAATTGCACGCCATCAATAGTAAGTTTCGATCGATCGCCTTTAGGGTTATCTGGGTCGGCACTTGCAAAGGCAACGGTTGCACTGTCGGGAGTTAGTCCAAGCGTATATGTTATGGGCATGGCAAAGTAAGTGAACTCGTCAGTCTTGTTTCCAATTTCGAAGGTTTCGTAGGCAATAACGTTGCCTTGGTAGTACAATGCTGCCAGAACTAAAGCCGTGTCGTTGTTCATGGGGCTGTACTTGTAATATCCTTCTAAATACTTCCATTTTTGATTTATTGCAATAGAAGGGTTTTCAAAAGCAGCTTCGGAAGAGCCGGTAATTGCTAGGCCGGCCGCTAATTCGGCGCCGGTGCTTCGAGAAGTTAATTCAAGGGCTAATTTGCCGGAATGGCTTTGTGTCGTTTGCGTAACAAAAGGAGTGGGGAATCGCACACCCGTTAATTTTTCAAGATAATCATCGGTTGTGAACCATCCGGTTAAACTAGGAGTTTTTGTGGTCTTCCAAGTTTCAAAATTGCCATTTGGTATTTCTTTATTTCGGGTGGATATGCTGGCAAAGTGAAAATCGTCGATGATTAAGTAACCATCTCCATAAACTTGGTCTTCTTCTAGGTTTCTGGAGCTTATTACATAAGCCACGCTATCGGGCTGTGTTGAAACTTGCCAAGTGATTGGAAGGGAAAATGAACGAAAGGTATCGGCACTATTTCCAAGAATATCAAAACTAAGATAGGCAAGAACCGAACCCTTAAAGCTGAAGAGTACAACGATTTGGGCACCATCACCCACGGCTATGTTGTATTTGGCATTAAAACGTAAACTTAAGGGTTGTTCGTCGTAGGCAACGCTGGTTACTTTGTCGTTAATCAACGGTCCAGATGTGATGAGTCCAAACTGGTCGGACGCTACGGTATTGGTAAAAATAACCGCCGAACTTCCTTCGGTAGCATCCGTCGATTTTTCAACGTCTCCAACCACCAACCAATTATCGAGGCTCGATTTTTCAACATCAATCCAATCTTCAAATGAGCCGTTTGGAACGTTTTGAGCGAGGCTCAGAGATGCTCCAGCAACCAGGCAAAATATGCTTGTTAATATGTGTTTAGGTATGAAATTTTGCGCTAACTGTTTCATAATTTGTATACTTCAGTTGAACCAAAAATACGTAAAAACCGACGATCTATTTTCATTCAAATCGAATTATGCGAATGGCTTGACATATCTAGCGTCGTTGCCTAAAATTGCTTTGCGCACCCATCTACCTTTTTCTTCGGCCATTCTACGAACGGCTAAGCGCTCGGCATTGCAAGGGCCGTCACCATTGATTACGCGTTTAAATTCTTCCCAATCTGGCTCGGTGTATTCCCACAACTTTGTTTCTTGATTCTTCTTTAAGTTTGGATCGGGTAAAACGAGGCCTAGGTCCCAAATCTTTGGAACGTACATGTCTAAGAATTGCTGGCGCATTTCATCGTTGGATGCCATTTTAACCTTCCAACGCATCAAGATTTCGGAGTGAACAGAAATTTTATCACTGGGGCCAAAAAAATGCATTATGGGGGGCCACCAGCGGGTTAAAGCTTCCTGCACCATTTGTCGCTGTTTATCGGTACCGGTTGCAAGGTGTACAACGTTATCATGTCCATATTTTAAATGGAAGGACTCTTCGTAACAAATGCGATCTAAGGCTCGGCAATAAGGTCCGTAGCTGCCTTTCGAATTGGCCAGTTGATTTACAATTGCACCGGCATCTATGAGCCATGCAATTACTGCAGAATCGGCCCAAGTTATGGCTGGGTAGTTAAAAACGTTGGAGTATTTAGATTTTCCAGTTATCAAATCATTGATCATATCCTCGCGCGGTTTCCCTAAGGTTTCGGCGGCAGAGTACAGCAATTGCGCATGACCCACTTCATCCTGAACCTTGGCCATAAGCGCCAGCTTCCTTCTAAAGCCAGGAGCACGTGTAATCCAAGTGCCTTCTGGGAGGGAGCCAATAATTTCGGAATGGGCATGTTGCTCAATCATCCGAATGAGCTGCTTTCGGTACATGGCCGGCATCCAATCTTGAGGTTCAATTTTCTCGCCAGCTTGAATGCGAGATTCAAATTCAGCGAGTAAGATGGGATCTTCATCTTTTAAGATTTCCGGGGTTTCATTTGGGTCGATGTAAGCGCTTCCGTACATGATTTATCGTATTGAGTGATGAGTTCTTTAAAGTTAGTTAAGGCCCAGTGTTTCTTTCTGTAAGCCCGTTAAAATAAAGTTGTGCAATTGGTCGGCAATTTCTTTTGGTGATAGTTTGCCATCGGGATTGTACCATTCTACAATCCAGTTAATGCTTGACAAGATGGTAAGTGCGGCAATTTTTTTATCTACTTCGTTGAATAAGCCGGCATCAACGCCATCCTGAACAATGGTTCGAAAACCTTCTTCGTATTGATTTCTCAGCAAGATGAACTCCTGTTTTCGTTCCGGACTTAAATGTCGCCATTCGTGTTGAAAAACAACCGAAGCATCGAGGTTGTCGGCAAGAATTTGAACGTGATTATGCACGGCCATTTTTAGCTTTTGAGGTGCATCAAAATAAATGTCGTTTACTTCGTAGATGGCATCAATGAAGAGCTTGGCCATGGTAAAGCACGTTTGATCAAGAAACTCTTCTTTTCCAGACACGTGACTGTATAGGGTAGCAGGCTCAACGTTTGCTGCCTTTGCGATGTCGCGCATTGAAGCAGCAGAATAGCCTTTATCCTTAAATAGGCGTTGAGCAATCTGCAATAATTCTAGTTTTCTTTCAGTCATAACGAACATTCGTTAGGCGAATTTAAGGGAAAAATATTTAGGATGAATATTTTGTTAACTTGCTAACAGAATTTTTTATAGATAATGTATTAAATGATATCTGTGAAGTCGCAATTAATGCTAATAGAAGAGATAAGTTTGATGATGAAGTAATGTGAATTAGTACATATTTTGAAATATGTTTACAAAATAATATTATCGAATTAAATAAAAAGATTTTATTTGAACACAATAAAAAAGGACCACTAAGCAACTTGAAACGGCACTCCGCCCAGTAATGCTTGTTCAGGTCCTAAGCCGATTAATAACCTAGTACTAGATTGGACTGAGACTGTTACTCTCTGTCCAAATTAATCTTCATCAAAGATATGGAGACAACCTCTTCATTTATTGCCCATTTTTCCACACGTAAATTTATTCGTACAGAAAACCTCGGCTTGAGCTGTTGATAATAAAATTATAAAGAATTGGCTTGTTTTTCATCTGGCCAGTACAATAAGCTGACAATTAGCAACTTGCCCTAAATCACTGAGTGACACATCTTTTTCCTTTTCCCATTTAAGTCCTCATGCAACTTGCATGTACTTTAAAACAATTATTTATTGGCGCTTAGGGCTTAGCAGCCCCATACCCCGCTCTTCCTTTTTTTAAGGCAAAAAAGGAAGCAAAAAGCCTTCGACAGAAATATGCTGCCCAGCTCTCTTTCAGATGCCAAGTAAATCTAGCAAAAGGGAGGTTTTGATTCAGACAGCAGAGCTCGTCTGGATCAAAACCAAATGCAGAGCACTTTTGCTGATTTACTAAGGCATCTGCAATTCACTCCCAAGCCGGCCGCATTTCTGTCGGGCCTGCGCGCAAAAAATTGCACTAGTTCCAACAATGACTTTCTATTTGATCCTTGTTTTTGTGAATTTTTACTCTGCCTCAAAATTGGCAGTGTGCGTTGTAAATGTTCGCAAGCAGCGCGTGTATAAAACTGGATGTGGGTTGGCTTTGCGCGCCAAGACGATAAATGTCTTGATCCAGACTGCGAAGCACGTCAGGGCCAAATCGCCTTTTAGGATCTGCCAAGACGATTCAACTTCGTCAAATGTCTGGATCCAAACGAGCGAAGCTCCGTTTGGGCAGGCGGGTGCGTTGGCTTGAGGAGCAGATAATCGGCAGCGATGGCTCACAATCCTGTTTTATGCAGTTGGCTGGTGCGCAGGCAAAGCGCCTTTTTGCGAACGAAGGCTTTTTGCCGTGCCTACCGGCAGGTTTACTTTTTGGCCTCAAAAAAGTAAATGCCAGTTATAGGGCCATAGACGAACTGCCTTGCAGTTGTCTTGATCCAGACCAAAGCGTCTGGGCCAAAGACGATGAATGTCTTGATCCAGTCAAGCGAAGCTTCGACTGGGCGGCACGAGCCCTAATGAACAATAAACTAATAAAAAAATTGACCATGCATGAAAGGCTAGCTTTTTTATAAAAAAACAAATGCGAGTCACTAAGCAGGAAAAAGTCTAAAGTGATAAAAAATGACTCAATTCCAAACAACACCTATCCTCAACACCATACTCGTACCTTCCACCACCTTGCCAAAGCCACTCTGCTTCAACCCGGCCAACCATATAATTTGATCGTCTGATTCAAAAACAAGACATCGTTCTTTTTCGAATTGATTGAGCTTGGCATCGATGAACACATCGCTCACCAACTTATTTCCTGCCATGCCTAAGGGTTGAATTTTATCGCCTTTTTCCCAACTTCGAACGGCAATTGGAAATTGAACAACATCCGCATCAAAATGAGCCATTTGTTGGTTGCTGAAATCAACTTCATTTGTTGGAATAATTTCTATAATCAACGTTGCGAGTGCAGTATCATAACGTCCAACTTCCAAAATATTAAGAACAGCTTGGCCTCGAGCCTGGTTCATCCTCACGATAAATTTATCCCGATCTTTTACTATTTCATAATCGTTCGAGAAAAAGAGTGCACCGCTATCCGCCGAG
>JBLHHI010000136.1:0-7948 GCA_047614125.1 Bacteroidia bacterium
ATTAGCCATCTTGATGTGAGCGATTCGCTCAAAAAGTTGGAGATTAAAGACAATGTTTTAGCACGCGAAGAAATGCTAGACATCCGACAACTGTGTGAGGAAGTTAGAGCGGTACATGACTTTTTTGAAGGAAAAAAGGAGTCCTTTCATAAGTTATCCGATTTGGTTCAAAGCTTTTACGATCTAGCCTCCTTAATCCAAGCTATAAACCAAGTATTTGATAAGCAAGGAGAATGGAAAAATAATGCCTCTAAGAAATTACACGATGTTTTAGAAGGTATGAAAGCTGCTGAATCAGAAGTTCATTCGGTGGTACAGGAATTGTATCGAAAAGCATCCAACAATAAATGGACGCCGGATACCGAAGTAACCGTAAAAAATGGACGCTTGGTTATACCAGTTTTTGCCGAGCACAAGCGCAAGATGCAAGGCGTTGTTCACGATGAATCGGGGGGTGGTAAGATCTTATACATAGAGCCTTTGGCGGTTTTAGAACAGGCCAATCGATATAAGGAGCTGGCTATGGAGCGCGATCGTGAAATGAAGCGGATTCTGAAAAAGCTAACACAGCAGTGTCAACCTCATTTATTGGATTTGAAAGAGTTTGCGCAAAAAATGGCTGTTCTCGACTTTATTCGGGCGAAGGCAAGAGTTGCCATCGATTTAAACGCGGCCCTTCCATTAATGGCAAACGATCCCAGCTTTGATTTTCGCAATCTCTTCCATCCCTTATTATATCTTTCGCACATGGCTAAAAAGAAGCCTACCATGCCAATGAGTTTGGTTTTGGATGACTCCAACCGAATGGTGATCATAAGTGGCCCGAATGCAGGGGGTAAGTCGATTTGCATCAAAACCGTTGCATTGAACCAGTATATGTTGCAGACAGGTTTGCTCATTCCATGTGATTCGGATTCTACCACTGGTTTCTTTTCAAAGATATTCGTCGACATTGGAGATAATCAATCCATCGAAAATGATTTAAGCTCGTACAGCAGCCACTTAACGGCTATGAAGCAGTTTTTACTGACGGGTAATGCAAAAACGCTGGTGCTAATCGATGAAATCGGAAGTGGTACAGATCCTAACTTTGGCGGAGCTATGGCTGAAGCTATTTTAGTGGAATTGGCACAAAAAAGGGTTCGAGCAGTAGTGACAACGCACTTTGGTAATGTTAAAAGCCTTTCTGACAAAACGGACGGAATGATCAATGCGTCGATGATGTATGATGTGGAGAAGTTAAAGCCCTTATTTCAATTGTTGGTTGGAAAGCCCGGAAGCAGCTTTGCACTCGAAGTTGCCCAAAATATAGGTTTGCCGAAACACGTAATTCACAAAGCCAAACAACGCTCCAATACAAAGCAGCAGAAAACTGATGAATTGCTGGCAAAGCTCGAAATTGAGCGACAAGAAATTCAAGCTTCTCGATTAGATATGGAAGTTGAACGTGTTCATTTACAGAAGCTTAGAACGGATTATCAGCAACTAAAAGATGGTCTAGGTGGGGCAAAAACCGAAGTTCTGAATGATGCAAAATTAAAGGCGTTACAAATTATTGAGAACGCCAACAAGGCCATTGAAAAAACCATTAAAGACCTTGTTAACTCAAAGGGAGATAAGCAAAAGATAAAGCAGGTTCGATCGAAGCTCGATGAACATAAGAAATCGGTCTCGACTTCCAGTCAAGCTCTAAAACCATCCAGTAAAAAAGAAGAATCAAAGTCACAAGCCCTTCAAGACGAGGCAAAACCGGTTAAACAAGCCGTCAAAATTGAAGTGGGCACCGTGGTGCGAATTCCAAATTCGTCGAGTGTAGGTGAGGTGATAGAAATTAGAAAGAATAAGGCCGTTGTTGTTGCCGGTATTATCAAGTCGAATTATTTGATCGAGGATTTAGAGCCCGCCAATCATCAAAAAACGGTGGCCTCCCAAAGAACAAACATCGACTTCGTAAAACGGCAATCGGATTTTAAAATGACGAAAGATGTACGAGGAATGCGTGGAACCGAGGCCATACAAGAAATTGATAAATGGATTGAAAATGCTGTGGTTATTGGCTCTACTCAATTGCGTTTGATACATGGTAAGGGTGATGGCATTCTGAAAAAGCTCATTCGCGACTATTATCACAAAAACCCTTTGATAAAGCGCATAAGTTACGAAGACTTGGCCTTAGGAGGGGAAGGGGTGAGCCTAATTGAATTAAAATAAGCGGCGAACTATGAAAAATCCGTTTGAGATAGGTGCGATTAAGATGTATGAAAAAGAAGTGACCAAAGATGAGGTGGCTTCCTTCGAAACCGGCAATGTGCATCCTTTTTATGCTACCTTTAGCTTGGCTCGAGACGCTGAATGGGGAGGCAGGTTGTTTGTTTTGGAAATGAAGGATGATGACGAAGAAGGTATTGGAACCTTTTTAAGCATTAAACATAAATCACCTGCGGGTCTTGGAGATCTAGTTCGTATTGAAACTACCTTAGTAAAGGTACTATCCAACAAGATAACCTGTAGTTTTGTGGCATGTGTTGACTCCAGAATTATTGCAACCGGAGAAACAGGTCAAATGATACTAAAAAAGAGTCAAGTTCAAGCGATGATTAAAGATATCGATGTCAGATAAGAAATCGAACGTACGGATTAAAAACAGAAAGGCTTCGTTTGAGTACTTTTTAGAGCAAATGTTTGATTGTGGCATTGTACTTACGGGTCCGGAAGTGAAGTCGATTCGAGATGGAAAGGCCAGCATAAGCGAGGCGTATTGTTTCCTAACCGATGACGGCTTACAAATTAAGGGGATGCACGTTGCTGAGTTTAAAAACGCAGGATATAAGGAACAAGAACCCACGAGGGTGCGAAGGTTGTTGTTGAATGCCCGCGAAATAAAAAAGATCCGTGGGAAGATGAAAGATCGAGGCTATGCACTTATTCCGGTAGAACTCTTCTTTTCAGAAACAGGCTACGCAAAAATCAAAATTGCTTTGGGCCGAGGGAAAAAGAACTTCGACAAGCGAGAAGATTTAAAATCGAAGGATGTGCAGCGAGAGATGGATCGATTTGTATGATTGGGTTTTTGCGAAAGTTAGGTGACTGATAATTGTTAATTTGATTGTTGGTTTTAGAATGGTAATAATAATGAAATCTAGATGGGGATATTAAATTTTTTTAGTGAGAGAAGACGACAGGAAGAACCCGATCGATCCATCACCATCGACTTCCATTCGCATATTCTGCCGGGCATCGATGACGGCGCAAAAACGGTTGAAGACAGCGTTCGGATTATTCGAGAACTTCAACATCAAGGTGTGCAGAAAATAATCACTACTCCACACATTTTAAGGGATTTGTATCCAAACACTCCAGAAACCATTCGGGCTGCGGAGCAAATATTGCGGACGGCGTTAAAAGCTGAAAATATTGAAATTGATCTGCAGGTTGCTGCTGAATATTACATGGATGAGTATTTTATCAATTTGCTCAAAACAGGTGCCGAAATTTTAACCTTTAATGATAAGTCGATTTTGGTTGAAACCAATTACGTTGAGCGACCGGATTTTTTGGAACAGGTCATATTTGATTTAAAAATTGATGGTTACGATGTAATATTGGCGCATCCAGAAAGGTATCACTATCTGATTGGCAATTTTGGAGAAATTGATAAGTTGGCAGATACCGGGCTTAAATATCAAGTGAACTTGATATCATTTACGGGTTATTATTCTCCAGAGGTTAAAAAGACCGCAGAGTACTTATTGAAAAATCAGATGATTTCATACCTTGGAAGTGACATTCATCACATTGAACACGCTAAGATAATTACGAATTTTAAACGAGGAAAGACGTATCAAAAATTGCTGGAACTCCCAATATTAAACAATGCAATGCATTGATAATTAGGATTTAAGTTCCAGATTAACATCCGCAACCAACTTGTCTGCAGATTGATCAATATCGTTTGCTATCCAATCGTACATGTACTTTAGGCCTAGAGCTAAATCTTGCGTAGGTTTCCATCCTAGGGTATCTAAAATAAGTCGGTTATCAGAATTTCTGCCACGAACCCCTTCCGGTCCAGGAATGTTTTTAATGGATAATTTTTTGCCTGAAATTTCAATAATCATTTGAGCCAATTGGTTGATGGTAACTATTTGATCGCTGCCTACGTTAATGGGTCCTTTGAAATTTGATTTCATCAAATGTTCTATCCCTTTTAAGCATTCGGTGATGTACAAAAACGATCTGGTTTGTAAACCATCGCCCCAAATTTCAATGGTGTCGTTTTCCTTCGCTGCGGCAACTTTTCGGCAAATAGCTGCAGGTGCTTTTTCTCTACCGCCTTCATACACGTTTTCAGGCCCAAAAATATTGTGAAATCGAGCAATGCGAATGTTCAAGTCGTAATTTCTGGAAAAGGCCTCATAAATTCGTTCAGAAAACAATTTTTCCCAGCCATAATCGCTGTCGGGGTTTGCCGGGTAGACGTTGTTTTCAGGGCAATTTGGTGAATTCGCTATGTCCTGGTTATGTACTGGATAAACACAAGCCGAACTGGAAAAGAACAAGACTGATTCTTTATTTAGCTTGAATGCGTTGATGGTGTTCAAGTTGATTAATGCCGAATTATGCATAATATCAGCATCGTTCTTACCGGTAAAAATATATCCAGCGCCACCCATATCAGCGGCCAATTGATATACTTCGGTAAAAATTTTACCGTGCGTTATTTCTGCAAGCGTATTAGGATCGCGCAAATCTCGAAGATGAAATTGGTCTGCTTGTGATTCAGAAAATTGGGGTAATTTTAAATCAATCGCTTCAACGCGGTAGTTCCTTTTTTTAAGGTCCTGAATGATGTGGTTGCCTATAAAACCGCCTCCACCTAAGACCAATGCACTTTTACTCAAGGTATTAATTTTATCTTAATTTAGTTATGCAAAAATACAACTCAATTCCTTAGCAGCAAGTTTCTGGTCGAAAATCAGGGTGCATTTTTTGTACCCATTTCTTCCAACAGCGTCGGCCTTATCGTAGTTGCTGTATCTCCATTCAAAAGCTTTCAACATGCTTTTTACATTATTAGGCTTAAAGTAGATTACTTCGTGCGGCGTAAGATATTCATGGTAATCCTCAAAATCGCACAAGACTACTGGTATGGCCGTTGCTAAATATTCAACCAATTTAATGGGGAAGCCTAGCCGAGCATAAAGATCATCTCTTCTGTTCAGAACCAATGTATCACACTGAAGCAAGAGCTTTGGTAAGTCTTCATACTCAAACTTACCGTATTGTTCAATGTTAGGGTGATCACTGTAAACCTTGAGGCCATACCCAAAAAGTATTAATCGAGCTTGCTCATGTTGTTGTTGATACTTCAAAAAGGTCTCAACAATTGTAGCCACTCCATCTTTATCGCCAAAGGATCCAACATAGCCTATGCAATTGGTTCGAATTTCTGCAGAACCTCTTTGAATAAAGCGCTGGATGTTGCCTGAAATAGGAACGATCTGTGTAATTGTGTGCTTTGGTTTAAGCGCTTGATACCAATTTTTAAGCATTGGTGTAAGCACCAAAATTCGAAAAAATCGAGCTTTAAGTCGTTCTTCCATTCGATTTAAAGACTGCTCAAAGCCCGTCGATTCTAGAGACAATAGCTCGGTTTCTAAGCAGAATATCGAGCTTGATTTTTTACGAGCTATTAATAACGCAGGAAGCAGCGCACGAAATCCAGGCATGTAAAATAGCCATTTAGCACCTTGGTTTTTTGGTTTGCGCATGCATCGAAACAAGTTATAATTGGCTTTTAACCAGCACTTTATTCGGTTTGTGGTGTAGGTCTTGTATTCTATTTGTTTGGACAAAAAACGGAAGGGAATGTTGTTCCAAGTGCCACGTGCCTCACGGTTGGTTTGCGTAAGATTGAAGGCCGAGCTAAATCCAACTAAAACTTCGACTTCGTGCCCCAAGTTTTTCAAACCCTCTGCATAACTTTTTATGCGTGAGTTTTTAGCATTTCCCTCTGGAAAATCATTCCCAATTACTAGATATATCTTAGGTAAGTTCAAAAAAAAATCCCCAAGTGAGGATTTGCAAATATACGATATCACGGTTTTTAACGGCTTATTCTGCCGCGTTGTAAATTCGTTCGATGATGTCAACTACTTTCAAACCTTCAAGGGCATTAGCGGTAATGGTATCCTTGCCTTGAAGTGTGTTAACTACATTTTCAATAACATAGTGATGGTTGGCAGCACTGCCTTTAAAAGGACCGTAATCGTTGGGTGGATTGGTTGGAGGTAGTGCAGGCATGTCATAATCTTTTATATGGCAGTATTCGATTTCATTCATGTACTGCCCACCAATTTTTAAGCTTCCTTTGGATCCAATAACCGTAATAGAGCTTTCTAAGTTCGTATCCCAAACCGAAGTGGAGAAATTAAGTACGCCCATTCCGCCTTGAATGAAGTTGAAAATGGTTGAACCACTGTCTTCAAACTCGGTGTTATCCGGATGGTTAAAGTTGTTTAGGTTGGTCTTGATATTGTTGATGTCTCCAAACACCCAAAACATTATGTCGATGAAATGGCTAAATTGAGTAAATAATACTCCACCGTCTAAAGGTTTTGAGCCTTTCCATGCATGGAGACCCCGGTTGCGCCGATCCTCCATAATCTCAGTAGGGTTTACCAATTTTCCAGTGCTTCGTCCGTTTTCATTTGGAGCACCGTAATAACGCTCATCTCGGTTCCAGTAACAATTTACTTGTACCATGTATATATCACCAAGGTTCTTATTGTCAACAACTTGTTTCAACCATTTACTGGGCGGACTGTACCGATTTTGTTTAACTACAAAGACCTGCTTATTTACCTGGAGTGCCTTAAATACCACTTGCTCACAATCCAGTCTATTCAAGCCCATTGGTTTTTCGATGACTACATGGTGGTTGTTCGACAACGCTTTTAAAGCCAACGGAATGTGCAATCCATTTGGAGTGGCTATGGTTAAAACATCCGCATTAATTTTTGATTTTAAATATTGGTCAAGTGTTTCGAAGTGTTGAGCCGATTCGGGAAATAAGGTGTGATTTACCACCTCTTGATCTGGGTCTATTATGGCAACAACTTTAACGCCGGGATAATTTGCAGCAATGGTAGTATGCCGTCTTCCAATGTGCCCAAATCCACAGATAGCGATCGTAATATCTTTCATTTAATCTATTTTAGTATTTGTTGTATTGTCTTGAAAATGATTTTTATGTCTGTGAAGAAACTTCGGTTATCTACGTATTCTAGGTTGATGCTTAACTTATCCGGCATAACCGTATTGATGTATTCCTGCTCTGGATTTGCCGCATTAGCCAAGAGGTCGTTTTCGTTTTTATATTTGATGGAAGCCCAATCCGTAATCCCTGGTTTTATCGACAAAACACGACGTTGATCAGCAGTATAAAGTTCGACATATTTACGTACTTCGGGTCTTGGACCAACCAAGCTCATATTGCCAAGAAAGACATTAAATAACTGAGGAAGTTCATCCAACTTATATTTCCGAATAAAGGATCCTGCTTTGGTGATTCTTGCATCGCGCCCAACGGTTAATAAACCCGACTTGTCTGCATGTATGGCCATGCTCCTAAACTTATAGAGTGTAAAGGCTCGACCATTTTTACCTATTCTTTCTTGCAAGTAAAAAGCACCACCGTGCGATTCTAAAACTACAAAAAGTGCAATGATGAGAAGAATCGGAGCTAGGATTATTATACCGCAAGCGGAAGCAATTACATCCAAAATTCGTTTGGCAAAAACATAGGTTAAGGTGCTAAAAGTCAATTATTTAGTAATTTTTTTGACTGCTTCAATTACGGTTTTGCAAATATATTCAAGTTCTACTTCCGTGAGTTGAGGATAGATGGGAAGTGAAATTTCGCAAGCGTAGTTTTGATAGGTTGCCG
>JBLHHI010000137.1:0-7823 GCA_047614125.1 Bacteroidia bacterium
AAGGTTTATGTTTATAAACCGACTGATTTCAACGAAGCTAATAGGGTTTTATATACAAAAGTCCGCTTTACACTTGTGAAAAGCGATTTTCATCGTAAAAATTACTCGAAACTCACTGTCCTCAAGCGATCTGAATTCAAAATATGAATCGAACTCAGGTTATTAGGATTAGGATAGAGTTTCACGCTCAAATATTGTACAGTTTCGGGAACTGAAAGCGCGTTGCCTTCTAATACATCCAACACAAAGCCCGCCTTTAATAGTTTGCCATTGGAGTCGAGACCCAAGGTGTCGCAGAAAGTAGATGTACAATTCCGATTCGAGTCTGTTATAGTTAGGCACACTAAGTATGCACCAAAGGTGCTGCACGTGTGCGATGGGTTGCGAGTAGATGCCGTTCCTCCATCGCCAAAATCCCAAGAATATTGACGCGTACTCCCTTTGCTGGAAGTGTTGACCAAGAAAAGTTTAAACTGTTGGGTGGAGTCTTGATAAATTTGGTAGCTGGCTTTACAATTTGATTGAACAACAACTTTTTTATTAATGGTATCCACACAGCCACTTAAAGAATCTGATATACTAAGTCGAACCCAATACGTTCCGGAAGCGCTGTAAGGATGCGAAGGATTTTTTTGATTGGAATGACTGCTGCTGTCTCCAAAATCCCAGAAATATTTTTTTCCTTCCTGTGAGGCATTTGTAAATAAAATCTTCAAAGAACCGCTATTTGCATACGTAAAGTAAGCGCTACACAGCGAATCCTGATTTTGGTTCCAATCACAAATGGAGTCGGAACAAGTGCCTAAACTATCCCATACAGTTAAACATACGTTGTTTTTTATAAAGTTTGTATAACAGTGCACTGGGTTGCGTTGGGTACTGGAATCTCCATCGCCAAAGGTCCACAGATATCTAAAACCGGTCGAATAGTTTTGGAACCAAACGGTATCTCCTCTGTTAGTATATTGAAATTTAGCCCTGCATGGAATTTGTCTAAAGCTTATAAAGTTGCATACGGTGTCTTTACAAAGTGAATCAGAGAGCGATAAACTAATCCATGACTGATAAATATTTGATGCGTACTTTTTAACAGGTGGGTTTTTTGCAGTAGAGGTCGTGCCATCACCAAAATCCCATACATAGCTGGCGGAGCTCGAGGCTGTACTTAAGTTGGTGAACACGATTGAGTCTGGGGTTATGATATTTATTCCATAGGGTGCAAAACAACTCGCTTTTGAATCGTTGATAACAACGGTTCTGCAAATTGAGTCTTGGATGACCAAACAAATGGTATAGGTACCATTTGACGAATAGACATTTGATGCATTGGTTTTGGCATACGAATAATGCCCATCGCCCCAACTCCATTGACAGCGCAAGGCATTTTTGGATGAGGTGGAACTATCCACCACAAACACCTGTGAGGCATTGCTGGAGTTAAAAATCAGCATTGCATTGTGCGGACGCAGTTTGCCAAAAGCCCGTTATCATAAATACGAGGGTAAGAAGGTTTTTTGTTGTAATTTTCATTGTCTCTTTAATACAGTTACCAAGGGATACGGAAGCGATTTTCTAAAACGTTGGCAAATTGATTAAAATAATTGCATCGTTCATCAAAAGTATTTTTGTTGTTCATTTGTGCCGCATGTTAAAGGCTTGGTACAATTTACTTTTGAAATTCTGGACAGATAAGGCGAAACCCTTTCTACGACCCATTTTAGGCAAGTTGGTCATTGCTTGGAAAAAACTTTGGGCACCTTCTGTTTTTAACCGAACTCGTTTTAAAACTTTAACCAAAGTAAAAAAGGTACTGAGTTTGGGGTATACAGGCCTAGTTTCTCTCATCCTCTTTATTTTCTTGCTGGAAACAAACTTCCTTTTTCTCTTCGGGTACATGCCCAGTATGGCAGAAGTGAAAAATCCCAAGGTACCTTTAATTACCGAAATCTATACATCGGATGAAGTTTTACTGGGCACCTTTTTTATTGAAAAACGAACTCCCGTTGGTTTCGAAGAAATTGATTCCAATACCATTCATGCGCTTATTGCCACAGAAGATTTTCGTTTTTATGACCATCATGGCTTAGACCTTTATGCCTTGTTTTCGGCGGCATTTTCGACGGTTAAAGGGCAGAAACGTGGTGGCAGCACCATTACCAACCAGTTGGTGAAAAACATGTACAAAACACGGCAGAAGTCTGCGGTTGGTATTATGGGCAGAATTCCGCTGGTTAGAACCCTCATTGCCAAAGTAAAAGAATGGATAACGGCCATTAAGATTGAGTTCTTTTTTGAAAAGAACGAAATCTTAACTATGTATTTCAACACGGTTAACTTTGGGAATAACTCGTTCGGCATACAGACCGCATCCGAGTATTATTTTTCAAAAAAGCCCAGCGAGCTCAAACTCGAAGAATCGGCGCTTTTAGTGGGTATGCTTAAAGGCCCATCGTATTACAATCCAAACACACATCCCGATCGAGCCATTAATAGACGCAACGTGGTTTTGTCGCAAATGGCTAAGTATGAGTACATTTCGGATAAAACGTTCGAAAAGTACAAGAAAAAGAAACTGGCCTTAAAAATTAATCGAATTGTAAAAGAGGAAGGATTTGCCTCGTATGCTCGTTCGGCAATTACTCGAGAATTGGAAGTTTGGTGCGAAGAAAACGGAATCAACCTCTTTACCGATGGGTGCAAGGTGTACACCAATCTCCACTCTAAAATTCAAAAACATGCCGAAGCCTCGGTAACCGGAACCATGCAATACATACAGCAAAGTTTTCAAGCCGGTTTGGGTGGACATAAAACTTGGTTTGACCGACAAATAAAACTCGAACAGCTAAACATCAACAAACAACATGCTGAAGCGCTTCGCCTGCATAAAAAATCAAAATCGAAAGAAGCACTTCCCATAAAACCATCCAAAACAGCTACCGAGTTAAAATTGCTTGCGCTGGCCAAACAAAGCACGCATTACCGGACGCAGTTGGCAAATGGGGTGTCCGATTCACTTGCTATACTCCAGTTGTTTCGACCTAAAAAATCAAAGATTTTTAAAGGTGGAAAAGAAGTGAGTATAAATCTGAGCACCGTCGACTCCATAAAGATGATGCTTCAGATTTTGCAATGTGGTTTAGTTTCGATCGAACCTACCACAGGAAAGATTCGCGCTTGGGTGGGTGGAGTTAGTTGGGATCATTTTCAGTTTGACCATGTACAGCAAGCTCGCAGGCAGCCCGGTTCTACGTTTAAGCCCATTGTTTACGCCACGGCGGTGGATGGTGGCAAAGACCCTTGTTCTCGAATCGTAGATGAACCGTTGAAGCTCTCAACGTATGAAGGTGGGGTTAAAAAAGATTGGACTCCGCAAAACTCCGACCGAAGTTTTAGCTACCAAGCCTTGAGCTTGCGACAGGCCATGGCGTATTCAAAAAATACCATTGCCGTAAAGCTGATAGAAGAATTTGGAGCCAAAAACGTTGTTAAAATGGCGCAGGCCATGGGCATTGAGTCCGAGCTTGATCCAACGTATGCCTTGGCCTTGGGCAGCAGTGCTGTAACCCTTCTTGAACTTACCCAAGCTTATACCGTATTTGCCAACGGTGGTAAATTAATTAAGGCACGGCTTGTAGATCGCATAGAAGATCACAACGGCAAAGAATTGGCCAACTTTAGCCAAGAAGCAGAATCGGAAGAAATATTCTCAGCTTCAACGGCCTATGCCATCATAACCATGTTGCGCGGAACGGTTGAAGAACCTGGCGCTACTGCTCAGCGTTTATGGAGCTATGGCATTTGTGAAGGAAACGAGATTGGAGGAAAAACAGGAACCACCAGCAATTATTCGGATGGATGGTTTGTTGGAATTACGCAAAACTTGGTCACCGGCGTTTGGGTTGGAGGAGATGATATGCGCATCCATTTCGACAATGCCAACGGGCAAGGTGGCCGAACGGCTTTGCCTGTATTTGGTCGATTTATGCAATTGGTATACTCAGATCCAGGAACGGGTGTACAACGTTCAAGCTTCATTAAGCCAGACCCACTCAACTTTGATTTAAGTTGTTACCAATACATCCAAGCAGATACAATGCAGAACTCAGACACAACCGTCATAATGGTTGATTCTACCGATTTCGAGGAAGTGGGAGAAGACGACGTTTTGTATGATACCAGTCGCAGTAAGTAAAAATATGAATACTAAAAAATCCTATTCCCCCAGTCCCTGAAGCATGGATTTCATAGAGGCTTCTTTGGTAATTATTCCTTTCAGATCGGTGAATGGAACGCGTTTTTGTTCCATCGAATCTCTAAAACGTACGGTGGCGCATTGGTCGGTTGCACTGTCGTGATCGATGGTAATGCACAACGGAGTTCCAATAGCGTCTTGTCTTCTATAGCGCTTACCAATGGTATCCTTTTCTTCGTAATAGCAATTGAAATCAAATTTCAAATCATCGAATATCTTCATTGCAATTTCGGGAAGGCCATCTTTTTTTAGGAGCGGAAGAATGGCGCATTGATATGGGGCTAGGGCCGGTGGAAGAGCCAAAACCGTACGAGTTTCGCCCGATTCGAGAGTTTCTTCTTTTAAGGAATTGGTGAGAATTACCAAAAAGATTCGATCCAAACCTATGGATGTTTCCACCACGTATGGAACATAACTTTCGTTGCGATCCGAATCGAAGTACTGCAATTTCTTACCGGTAAACTCTTGGTGTTGCTTTAAATCGAAATCTGTTCTTGAATGAATGCCTTCCACTTCTTTAAAGCCAAATGGGAAATCAAACTCAATATCTACGGCTGCATTTGCGTAATGGGCCATTTTTACATGATCGTGATATCGGTATTTGGCTGGATCAATTCCTAAGTTTAGGTGCCATTTTAACCGCTGAGCTTTCCAATATTCATACCATTCCTTTTCGTTGCCCGGCTGAACAAAGAATTGCATTTCCATTTGTTCGAACTCCTTCATGCGCATTATAAACTGGCGTGCAACAATCTCATTTCTAAAGGCTTTGCCCGTTTGTGCAATGCCAAAAGGAAGTTTCATTCTGCCCGTTTTTTGAACATTTAAGTAGTTCACAAAGATTCCTTGAGCTGTTTCGGGACGGAGGTAGATTTGATTTTCTCCATCGGTCGCACTCATTTGAGTGGAATACATCAGATTAAATTGACGAACATCAGTCCAGTTCTTACTGCCAGAAACTGGGCAGGCAATGCCCAACTCCTCAATTAAGGTTTTTATATCATCTAAATGACCGCCATCTAAGCCCGCTTTCATTCGAGCATCAATTTCGTTAATCTTTGCATTGTTTCGGGCAATGTTTGGATTGGTAGCAATGAATTGATCTTGATCAAAATCTTCGCCAAAACGCTTCTTCGCCTTATCAATTTCCTTTTGATTCTTTACCCGATATTTTTCTTGATAATCCTCAATTAATACATCGGCGCGATATCTCTTTTTAGAATCTTTATTATCAATCATTGGGTCGTTAAAACCATCTACGTGCCCGCTTGCTTTCCAAACCTTGGGGTGCATAAAGATGGAAGCATCAATGCCCACAATGTTGTTGTGCAATTGAACCATGCTTTTCCACCAGTATTCACGAATGTTTTTCTTTAATTCAGCCCCATTCTGACCGTAGTCGTACACAGCCGCTAAACCATCATAGATTTCACTGCTTTGAAACACAAATCCATACTCTTTGGCATGGGAAATAACGTTCTTAAAAAGTTCTTCAGACATTTTGTTTATTGTGCGGCAAATGTAAAACATTTCTAGCTCGCACTCTTTCAAGGCAATGTGGAAAGTCGAACGATTTGGAAAGACAAAATCGAAAAAAATGTGTACGCAGGATCTATTGATTCTTGAAGGTTCGGCCGTTGATGTATTTGTAACGACCATTTCCTAAATCCTGCCAAACAATGGCTAGAAAGTATAACTCATCCGAAACACATTCAACACAGGGGATGAACTCCACTTCTTCAATCACTTTTTGCTTTGCAGCAAAAACGTGTGCTTTTCCCATTCCACCATAATATCCACCTCGGTTAACCCGACAATGTTTAGCTACAAAAGGATTTCCTCCCGCCTGTGAACCAACCAGTCCATCCTCCATAGAATAGATCTCATATACAAACGAAGTTTCTTGATCTAAGCCATTTTCAACGGCCAAGGTAACTGCAATTCTTCCATTCTCTTTTTTTGAATAACGCAAGCCAACATAGGCCTCTGCATTCGAGCTGAATTCGGTTCGTAGCTTAGCAGCTGTATACGCTGCCGCTTTGGGTATGGAGAAGTTTAAGATGTCGTACGTAAATTCCGTTTCTTCCACCCAGATTTGTGGAGAATGATAGGTTACAACCAAAGCCTTTTCTATGGCATTAGAGCTTGCTCGAATGAACTTGTCGTTGTATTTAAAATGCGTGGGCAAGGCCATAATGGAATCACCCATTTGGTTGGCAACACTTTCAAAAACAGGAATACCAAATCGACCGCAACCGCCGCACCCCGTACTTGTGAAAAAATGCAAAAAGGGTCGGTAGTGATAGTCAACATCAAGTTGAATCTCGGTTTCATCTGGCTTTGAATCTGTAATTACCTTTTCCTCCTTACATCCAAAAAGAGTAACAGAAAAAGCCACTACAAAGGCCAATACTAAAGATTTGTGATTCATATTTTAAAGTTAAAATTAATTTGAGGAACAAAGCTCACCGCGTTGTAATTAGTTCCCTTTCCTACCATTCGACGATTTTCAATTACAAACATGACAGCTTTGGTTTACGTGCTGAGTGTGACCTTTACCTTCAAACTAAAATGTTTATAGAATCTAAATTTAAAGAAACTCCAATCCAACCGGCTTACGCAAGAGCCACCCAGTAATACTGTATCGATCCTTCTGCGTTTTCAAAACTGCGTGTTCCAAACAGTCCGACTTAAAAACAACGCATCGATTTGCTTTAGGTTCAATCAGCACATCATTCTTCCCGGCTTGATAAATGCAAAGTTCTCCGCCATCCCCCGTTTCCCACAAGTCGTTCATATAAAAAATAACGCTAATCTGTCGATTGTTTCGATGTTTAAACTGATCTAAGTGTTTTTTGTAAAAACTACCCGGAGGGTAAAGAGCAAGGTGGAGTTCATTGCCGGTCAAACTAATGAAACACCGTTCTTTAATGTTTTTAGATAAGGCCTCCATAAAGCTGAAATACACTTCGAGCTCCACATCCACAGTACTGTTTAACCAATATACAAAGTCACCACGAATTTCTGATTGAATAATCCGGTTTCCGTTGGCACCTATACCGGCCTTAGCAAAATCATCTTCAATAATTTTCTGAATGAAAAAAGCTTTAATATTTTGGTAATCATGCAATTGAAGCAAATCATCAATGACCGCATAGTCATTTAGCGCCATCCGATCAATTAAGTCGATGAGCTTGTTGGATGCTGAAGCGTTCAAAAAGGGATAATTTGCATACGACAACAAAGGTGGATATAAATGCTGAATGGTTGGCGTTTATTATCGATGATGGATTGAACTTAAATCATTCATTTCAATACCGTTATGGATTCAGTTCATTAAGAGTTGAACAGTACCTTTGTCAGGAAGTACTAACTTGCCATGACCTATATATAAATCACAAAGTATATGAAGGTAGTAAAATGGATCTTATCAATAATCGCGGCCGTACTGTTCCTACAAACGCTTTTCTTTTAACCTGAGTTCGATTCATATTTTGAATTCAGAACGCTTGTGAACAGTGAGTTTCGAGTAAAAATTGCGAAGACAGGGCGGGCCCTTTCGAGTAATTTT